>JABIRP010000047.1 GCA_018699735.1 Rhodospirillaceae bacterium
AGCATCGATGTCATGGAGACCGCGCCGTACGTGACCCCATGGCGCGGGCTCTCGGGGTTTGGTTGCATGCGGCGCGGAACCAGGTGGACGAGGAGCGGTATTACCCCCAGGAAAATCATCGCTACGGGTGTGCTTGGAACGAACTGTGTCAATGACCAAGGCACCAGCGCTATCGCGCCACCGACCATGTATGCGACGACGATCCGCCAGCGTATGTGTTGCCGCCAGATCAGTGCACGCCAGAGGTTAGAGGCGATTTGGGTGGCGGCGTGTAACACCATTGCGGTTGGCAAAGGGAGAAAGACAAACAAGACACCGACGAGAACGAGCCCGCCGGCCATCCCGAACAAGCCAGACAGAAATGTCGTGGCGACGATAACCAGGGTGAGTGCAAGGATCAAAAGCGGTGTCATGGCGCGCCTCCAGCCTCTTGTTTGCGCTGATTGGACCGCCGAAGCAAACTGAGTTATCTTAGCCTAAGGAATAGTTTTACTGAGGGTAATGATGCGACAACTGCCATCCTTGAATGGTATCAAGGCCTTCGAAGCTGCGGCGCGGTATGGGAGTTTCTCTGCGGCGGCAGCGGAGTTGAACGTGACGCCCGCCGCTGTCAGTCGCTCGGTACGCCTGTTAGAAGAGCGGCTTGGTGTGGGGTTGTTTGTGCGCCAGGCGAATAAGTTGGTGTCGACCCATGCGGGCAATGTCTACCGGGAAGGCCTGACCCCGATCTTGGATGCGATCGCGGACCTGACAGCAGAGGTAATGACCAGCGAAACGTCTCGGGTGTTGACCATCGGTGCTGGGCCGACTTTCGCGATCCGATGGTTAATCCCACGCTTGGCGGATTTCCACGCGTGCGAGCCGGAGATCGAACTTCGTGTCGCAACCGGCGGAGCGGCGGCACCCTTTGCCGAGGACTGGACCTGCGGCGTCAAACTTGGTGATGGCGTCTGGCCGGGGTTTGTGGCTGAACCGTTGTTCGCGGCGGACTTGATGCCAGTTTGTGCTCCAAACATTGCAACCGATTTAAAGAGCCCGGCCGATCTTTCCCCAAGAGATCTGATTCGAGTGGCCCACGCGACGGATGATTGGCCTCTTTGGTTGCGGGGGAGCGGTTTGTCGAGGCTTGCGATAGAGGGGCCGGAGTTCGAATTCTACGGTCAAGCCCTGCAGGCGGCTGCCGACGGTCTCGGCGTCGCCATGGGCATCCGACCCTATATCGACGATGATTTGGAGGCTGGGCGCTTGGTGGCCCCGTTCCACCGCGCCGTATCGAAGGGCATGCATTGGTATCTGGTTTACCGAGAGGCACGCTCTGACGAACCGGATTTCTCGGCGTTTCGGAAGTGGATCACCAACACCGCGCGGGCTCCGCTTGCGCCCGCAGTCATAACGCCATAACTATGAGCCCGGACGAGAGATGACGCGGCTGTATGCGCGTCAGCAGCGCGCAGCAGGGGGCATCGAATGAATCTCAAGGATCATATCCGTTCTGTTCCGGACTTTCCGAAGCCGGGCATCTTATTTTATGACATCTCGACGCTGTTGGCGCATCCGGACGCCTGGCGGCGGACCGTTAATCGATTGTTTGCGATTGTTGAGCCATTCGAGCCGACGATACTAATGGGGATCGAGTCGCGTGGATTCTTGGTCGCGGCACCGCTCGCATTGCAGTTCGGGCTCGGCTTCCAGATGGTGCGCAAGAAGGGCAAACTGCCAGGACCGACGGTGAGTTATACCTACGATTTGGAATACGGCAGCGACACTATTGAGGTTCAGGAGGGCGCTGTCGGTCCCGGTGATCGGGTCGTGATCGTCGATGATCTTCTGGCAACCGGCGGCACCATGGCGGCGGCTGGGCGACTGATTCGTGATATGGGGGCCGAGGTCAGTGGCAGCGCCGCGATCATGGAACTGAGCTTCCTGAAGGGCCGCGAAAAGCTCGGGATGCCTTTCGAATCTCTAATCAAATACGACGATTGAGCCAGGGTTTATCAGAGAAGCGGTAAGCCCGCCAAAATGTGACCCCGATCCACCCCCGGATCGGTTGGAAGTGGGATAGGAGGCCGCGATGCAAATATTCCTCGAATCGATCGGCCCAATCCTCAAGCTGTTCGCCTTCCTCGCGGTGCTTTTCATATTCTTGGGCCTGATGATGTCGTCACCGTATACGAGACGCACCCCAGATTGTTCGGTCTGGTGCGTGCTCGAATACGAGGCCAAGACATTCATCGGAATGGATGCCGGGGAAGCGCCGTGGCTCATTAAGTGACGGAAATCTATGCCGCCAGTGCCGAGCTCAGTTCCGTGTGGTCGTAGCCCAACGCCTCTGCAACC
>JABIRP010000350.1 GCA_018699735.1 Rhodospirillaceae bacterium
CATTCACGAGTTCCTAATTGAACCCGTAGGTGAAATCTCGGAACTCATAAAAGAGTAGCGCTCACCCCGTTCAATTCACGACGTTCTCTGCGTGACGTTCTCTGCGTGACGTTCTCTGCGTGACGTTCTCTGCCAGGCGTTCAATCGAACCCCGCCATCCAATCTTCAATCAGTCGCCGGGAGATCGAATCGCGTCTCGGCATATGGCGACCAATCGCTTCGAAGTTGCGCAATTGGTCGAGGGTGAACCATTCAGCCGCTTCCAATTCCATATCGTTCGGATTGATGTCCGTGGTCTTGGCCGCTGCGTAAAACCCGAGCATGAGCGAAGCCGGGAACGGCCACGGTTGTGAGGAGTGATAGACAACGTCCCGCACCCTAACGTTGGTTTCCTCGTAAACCTCCCGGGCAACCGCTTCCTCCAGCGTCTCGCCCGGCTCAACAAATCCGGCAAGCGTTGAATACATGCCCGGCGCCCAGATCTTTTGCCGCCCAAGCAGGGCACGATCGCCATCATGAACCAGCATGATCACTGCCGGGTCGGTCCGAGGAAACTGCGGCGCCTGGCATTCCGTGTTGATACAGCTGCGCTGGTGGCCACCCTTGCGGCTTTCCGTTGGATGGCCGCAGACGCCACAGAACTGGTGGCGCTGGTGCCAGTACATCAGGCCCCGCGCATAGGCCAGCACCGAGCCCTCGAAGCGCTCCAGCAGTGGGCCAATGCGCCGCAAATCGGTGAAGGCCCCATGGGCGGCCAGAATATTGGCGACCGCAGTTTCTTCCAACGGTGACAGATCGACGGCAACATGCCCGATACCACCACGATTGCCGAGAAAGGCAACAAAAGAGGCTTGGCTAACCAACTCTCGGTGATCGCCTGCATTCAGAAGCCCGGCGCGCGGTTGCTCTTCTTGCTTATCGTCAACCGCGACAAGAGATTGGCCGCGCCAGACCGGTACCAGCCGGGTTTCCGGTAAATTAAGCAGAGTTTCGAGCCAGCCCTCTTCCTCACGGATATGGGCGCTACGATCAAGGCCGCCAAACCCATAATGGTTCGGACGCTTGGCAATCAGGTCGAAGGGATAATCATCAGACATGACCGGGAGTTAACACGCGCCAGAGGGAACGGCAATCGAGATCCAGTCTGGGGTCTCAAACGGTACTCTCAACTCTCCGTCAAACCACGCCGCCTTTGAGATGATACCGCCCTTCATCCGGGCCAATAAACATGTCTGGGACCTCTGGATGACCGACCGGGCCGGAATCCGCATCCTCGACCAAATTCTGCTCCGAGACGTAAGCGATATAGTAGCTCTCTGGATTCTCAGCATAGAGATGGTAGAACGGCTGATCGCGGCGCGGGCGCCGATGTACGGGGATGGACTGGTACCATTCCTCAGAATTCTCAAACTCCGGATCAATATCGAATACGACACCACGGAAATTAAAATGCCGGTGGCGGACGATTGCGCCAATATTGAACTTGGTTTGGGCGATCTTCATTTTAGGCCGTCTTTCGAGTTCATTCGGCAGGGTCGGACCATTATCTTGCATATCAAAAATTACCATTAGACGGGATTTGCTGGAAATTTTGCGTCACGTCAAGCAACACGATCGCCCTTCTTGACCGTAACCGCCCGATTGTCGACCCCAGGCAGCATGTTGGCTGGGTCGCGGGTGACGACCACGTCGATCACTGTCGGACTGCCCTTATGCGCGATTGCAGCCTGAAGGGCGGCGGCGATTTCGCTCGGCTTTTCGACCCGAATGCCGTTGCAGGACAACGCATTGGCAGCATTCGCGTAATTGGTCTCAACAAGATCACTCGACTGATAGTTACCGGCACCGAACAGCAAATGCTGCAAGGCTTTCACATAGCCGGACGCGGCATTGTTGACGACGATGATAATTGGCGAGACACCGAGCCGGCGGGCGGTTTCCAGCTCGCCGAGCACCATGTTGAAACCACCATCACCGGTCAGACCGACAACCGGCGCATCGGTCGCGAGCGAGGCGCCCATGGCCCCGGGCAAGCCGTAGCCAATAGAGGCGAAACCGCGGTCCGGCACAAACCCGCGCCCGGGCTGTTTGGTGTCGTAAAGCAAGCCGCTCCAATGTGCCGCGAAACCGCCGTCGGCAACCAGGACCGCATCGGCCGGTAGGGCCTTGTTCAACTCGCCGAGCAGGCGCGCCATGTTGATCGGCACTTCGGTCGAGGTCAGGCGCGGCGACACGTCTTCCCGCCATTTCGCCATCTTGGCTGCAACCTCCGCAACGTACTCTGAACGCGTGGCCCGTTGCGCCTCGGCACTCTCCGCCATCAGCGCTGCCATTTCGGACACGGTCTCGCGCGCATCACCCCACAGCGCCACGGCCGGGTTATAGGTCCGGCCGATCTCCTCGGCGACGATGTCGAGATGGATGACGGTCTTGCCAGCCTCGGGTACGGAGTATCGCTTGGTCGCAATCTCGCCAAGCTTGCAGCCGACGACCAAAAGGCAGTCGCTTTTCTCGATCAGCTCGTTGGCGATCCGGTCATAACGTCCAAACAGCCCAGCGCTGAGCGGGTTCAAACAAGATATCGCCCCCTTGCCGCTCATGGTGTGAGCGACAGGCACGGAGTAGGTCTCGGCAAATTCCTGCAGTGTCTCTGCTGCATCGCTCAGATGCACGCCGCCGCCAGCCAGCACCAGCGGGCGCTTGGCCTTGGAGAGCAGATCAACCGCCGTCGCCACGGCCGATGCCTCGGGCCTGGAGCGCAAAGCAGGAGTTGAGCGGTAAATCGGATTGACCGTGAATTCCTCGGGGTCGAAGGCGAAGGTGTCGTGACAGACGTCCTCCGGCACATCAAGCACCACCGGGCCCGGCCGGCCGGTGGTCGCGACCTGGAAGGCGCGGCGCACCAATTCCGGAATTCGCTCAATCTTCTCGACCCGGATCAACTCTTTTGACGCCGGTGCGAGGATTTCCGTCTGCCGGCTTTCCTGGGTCATGTTCTTCCAGGAGTGCAGGCGATGGCTGTCGCCAATCAGCGCCACCATCGGCGTACCAGCATTCAAGGCCTCGACCAGGGCGGTCACCAGATTTGTCGCCCCCGGGCCGAGTGTCGCGTCGACCACACCGACCCGCCCGGTAACCTTGGCATAAGCATCCGCCGCGAAGGCGCCGCAACGCTCGTCGTTGATCAGATGATGTTTCAGACCAAGCCGGCGAGCAGCGTCATAGAACGGCAGCAGCTGAAAGCCGCCCATGCCGAACATCGGGCCGATCTCATGGGCCATGAACATGCGGGCGAGCGCCTCGCCTCCGGTCATCGCTGTATTTTCGGACATATCAGTTCTTCCTTACTGGCTAACCATGGCCCGCGCCGTCTCGGCAATTCGGGCTGGCGATACACGGACTTCGTCTTCGAGTGGCGGGGCATAAGAGATCGGGATACGCGGTGCCGCGAGCCGTTTCACCGGCGCCTTCAACTTACCAAACAAGGCTTCCGACACCGTTGCCGCGATCTCGGCTCCGAAGCCGCCGACAGAAACACTCTCATGGGTGACAATCAGCCGGCCGGTTTTGCCCACTGACGCCAGCACCGCGTCCTTGTCCCAAGGCCAGAGCGAGCGCAGATCGATCAGCTCGGCCGAAATCCCCTCTTCAGCCAGCGTATTCACCGCCTCACGCGCGAAATGCACCATGGCCGACCAGGCGACGATGGTGATATCGGCGCCTTCACGTTCAATGCGGGCCTTGCCGAAGGGAATGGGATCGGCGGCCTCATCGACCTCGCCCTCCAAGCCCCAGAGGTTTTTATGCTCGAAATAGACCACCGGGTCATCGGCCCGGATCGCAGATTTCAGGAGCCCGAAATTATCGGCTGGGGTCGAGGGTGCCGCCACCGTCAGGCCGGGAATATGGGTATACCAGCTCTCCAGCGATTGGCTGTGCTGGGCGGCAGAGGACCGCCACATGCCCATCGGCTCGCGAATGACCATCGGCACCTTGGTCTGACCGCCCAGCATATAGCGCGCCTTGGCCGCCTGATTGACCAGCTCGTCGACGGCGCAGAGCGCGAAATCGGCGAACCGCATCTCGACTACAGGCCGGGTTCCGGCCATGGCGGCACCGACACTGGCGCCCATGATCGCGGCCTCGGAAATCGGCGCGTCGGAGATCCGATCCGGGCCAAATTCCTCGACCAGGCCTTTGTACTGGCCGAAGACGCCGCCGCGCCCAAGATCCTCGCCAACCGCCCAAACCAACGGGTCGCGCCGCATTTCATCCGCCAGCGCCTGCTTGCCGGCTTCGGCATAACTCATGGTTACCATCGGTTAGCCTCCTCACGCGGGTCGCCAATATCCTGCACGTCAGCATAGGCGAGATCGATCGCCGGCCAGGCCGCTGCTTTGGCGTCCTCGTAGACCGCTTCCATTTCGGCGGTTGCGTCCGTCGCGTGGGCGCTGAGCTCATCCTGCGATACGCCAGCACCTAGCAGCAATGCGGCACAACGCGCGATCGGGTCGTTCTTCCAAGCCTCATCGACCTCCGCACTCGGTCGGTAGGGTGCCGCGTCTGCAGCCGTGTGGCCGGTCAACCGGTAGGTCTTGCAAACCAGGAAACGCGGCCCACCACCGGAGCGCGCCGCCTCGACTAACTCGCGCGCGGCTTCATCAACCGCGACCACGTCGTTGCCATCGACCGTGACGGCCGGAATTCCAAGGCTTTCGGCGCGCGCGGCCGGGCCCGGACCGGCGGTCATGGCATCGGTGCGCGTGGTCGAAGCGAAGCCGTTGTCCTCGCAGACGAAGACAGCTGGCAGCTCGAACACTTTGGCCCAGTTGAGGCCCTCCAGGAACGGTCCCCGATTGATCGCCCCATCGCCGAAGATCGAGAGCGAGACCTTGTCCTCCCCCTTGAGTTTGATGGCATGCGCGGCACCGGCTGCAATATTGATGTTGGCGCCGACAACGCCGTTCGCCCCCAGCATGCCGACGGAGAAATCCGCGATATGCATGGAGCCGCCCTTGCCCTGGCTGTTACCGCCTTCGCGCCCGAGCAGCTCGCGCATCATCTGGTTGGCATTAGCGCCCTTGGCCAGGGTGTGGCCGTGACCGCGATGGGTCGAGAGCAGATAGTCATCGCGCCGCAGGTTGGCGCAGACCCCAGCAGCGATCGCCTCCTGACCGATCGAGGGATGAATGGCACCAAGCACCAGCTTTTCCTCGTTGGCCTTCAGGGCCGCAGTCTCAAAGGCGCGTATGCGGTGCATCAGCTTGTGATGGTCGGTGTGCCGCGCGACATCGACATTGCGTGCCGGCGCGGATGTGTTCGGTGAATTCAAGTGAGCCTCCTTGAGAAGAGGCCGGAGTTTAGGGAGCGGTGGGTATAGGCGCAAGCGGTTGAAGTGAATGACCCCGGGTCTTCGTCATCCTGAGGCGCTCGACCACCAGGAGAGCCTCGAAGGACGCAAACTGCCACCAATATGCTTCCATCGAGGGTCGCTACGCTCCCGCCTCAGGATGACGATGATATGGTGGATTAAGAATTTTACCGCCTCGACGCGGACCGAACTTGTGTGGATCATGACCACCGCATCACAGGGAGTACAAACCATGAGCCAGAAACCAGTCGCAATCATTGTCGGCGGCGGCAGCGGCATGGGTGCCGATGCAGCGCGCAAACTCGACACCGAGGGCTACGAGGTCGCCATCCTTTCCTCCTCCGGCAAGGGCGAGGCATTGGCGGGTGAGCTTGGCGGGTTCGGGGTCACCGGCTCGAACCGCGAGATGCAGGACTTGACCCGCCTGGTCGACGGCACCATGGAGCGGTGGGGCCGCATTGACGCGGTCGTCAATGGCGCCGGCCATGGCCCGAAAGGCCCGGTGTTGGAAATTTCCGACGACGACTGGCATCTCGGCATGGAGGTCTATTTGCTGAATGTGGTGCGCACGACCCGGCTGGTGACCCCGATCATGCAGAATCAAGGTGCGGGTTCGATCGTCAACATCTCGACCTACGCCACCTTCGAGCCGGAAGCCATGTTCCCGACATCGGGCGTATTTCGAGCCGGGCTCGCGGCCTTCACCAAGCTTTTCACTGACAAATATGCTGCGGACGGATTGCGCATGAACAACGTCCTGCCAGGGTTCATCGACAGCCTGCCCGAAGCAGAGGACCGCCGCGCTCGAATCCCCATGGGGCGGTACGGCAAGACCGGCGAGGTCTCTGACCTGATCGCGTTCCTGGCATCGGACAAGTCGAGCTACATCACCGGGCAGAATATTCGTATCGATGGTGGGATTACACGGGGAGTTTAGGAGGTGACCGGGTTTTTCATCAATCGCGCCGAACCTAGTGAAAAGGAATTTTTCGCCCGCCTTTTCCAGCTCTACCTGCACGACTTTTCCGCCTTCGCGTCCGCCTCAGACCCATACGGCGTGATCGGCCGGGACGGGCTCTTCGAGCATGAGCATTTCGAGAGCTATTGGACCAGCGACCCGGCCCGCATCGCCTTTCTCATTCGGGTCGATGGAGAGCTTGCCGGCTTCGCATTGGCCAATGATTACGCGCCTTCGGGGCAGACCTGCGACCGAGTGCTTGCCGAGTTCTTCGTCATGCGGAAATATCGCCGCGCCGGGATCGGCCGGGATGCGGCGCACCGCTTGTTCGGGGCCCATCCCGGGCAATGGGAGCTTTCCGTCGCCGGCTATAACCGACCGGCGCTGGAGTTCTGGCGCAAGGTCGTCACCGATCCACCACTCTCGGAAATCGAGGAGCTCGCCGGCGAAGGCCAGCACCAGGGCGAGACGATCTTTCGCTTTCGCGCCGGCTGATCGCCTATGGAAGAACCGGGCCATCGTCCCTATGTTCCTTCTGACATTTCAAGGAGGCTCCGATGACGACCAAGACAGAACCGAAAAAAGCCCGCGCGGTTGGGATCAATCATATCGCGCTCGAGGTTGGCAATATCGACGAGGCGCTAGAGTTTTACGGGACTTTCCTTGATTTCGAGATCACCCGGCAAAGCGAGACCGCGGCCTTCATCTATTTCGGCGACCAGTTCATCAACTTCGCGCTCGGCCGTGAGCAAGGCCCGGACGAAAAGCGCCATTTCGGGATCGCGGTCGACGACAAGGATCTAGCCCGCGAAACCCTGGAGGGGATGGGGATCACTTTCCTCGATGGCCGGTTCATGGATTTCCTCGATCCCTGGGGCAACCGGGTCGAGATCACCACCTACACCAACATCCAGTTCTCCAAGGCCGATCACGTTCTGCGCGGCATGGGCCTTGGGCATCTGGAGAAGACCGAGCACGCGGTCGAGGAATTGCGGAAGCGCAATCTGGGGCCTTGATGGAACGGGGATGATCAAAACAACAAACTGGCAGCGCTCATGATCCCGGCAACACCAAGGGCGCCATAGCGGTAGAGTTTTTCGCTCGCCAAACCGAACCCCTTGGCGCCGAACCAGAGCGCCACGCCATAAACCGGGATCAGCCAGACGCCCATGATCGTCACCTCCCAGGTGAAGAGGTCACTGAGCCAGAACGAGGCGCCGCTGATCACCATCGAGAGGCCGAAGAAGGTGATCAGATTGGCCCGCACAGTCGATGTGTCAGCCGTGCCACCGAGCCAGAACAGCACGATCGGCGGGCCGTACAGCGAGGCAAGCGTGCCGGTGAACCCGGCCGTGGCGCCGACCCCGACCACGGCCATTTTCGGCAGCGCCCTTGTATAGCGCCAACCGCTCGCCAGCAGCCCCACCGCCAGCAAAACAATCACAGCCAGCGCCTTGGCCAGCAGCCCGGGATCGGCGCTCGCCAGGACCATGGCGCCGAAGGGGGCGGTAAGCGAGGCACCGGCAACGATCGGCAACACCTCGCCCCATCGACAACGTCGCGCGGCGCCGACGACCATCGGCATGGTGATGAACCCATCGACGAAGAACAGCAACAGCACACCCACGGCCGGCGACAGCAGCACGCTCACCGGCGGCACAAAAATCATGGCCGCACCAAAGCCGGTGAACCCCCGTACCGCGCCCGCCAAAAGCGTGACGGCGCAGAGGACGGAGAGCTCGACGGTCGAAAGATCGGAGAATGGATAGGCGAAAAAGTCCGGCACAGTTACCGCCTCAGAAGGCCAAACTCGCGGCACTCATGGCGCCAGCGACCACCAGGGCGGTGTAGCGGTAGAGCTTTTCGGTTGCTCGCCCGAAGCCCTTGGCGCCAAGCCACAACATCACGCCGTAAAGTGGGATCAGCCACAGCGCCATCAGCGTCACCTCCCAGGTGAAGAGATCGCTGAGCCAGAAAGACGCGCCGCTGACCACGGTCGCGAGCCCGAAAAACGTGATCAGGTTCGCCCGCACGGTCGATGCATCCGCCGTTCCGCCAAGCCAGAACAAGACAATCGGCGGACCATAAAGCCCGGCCAAGGTACCGGTGAACCCAGCCGCAGCGCCAACGCCGACAACTGCGGTTTTCGGCAGGATCCGCGTGTAGCGCCATCCGGACGCCAGCAAACCAACCGCCAGCAATACGATAACCGCGAGGCCCTTGGCCAACAGACCCGGGTCGGCCTGCGCCAGGACCATCGCCCCAAAGGGTGCGGTGATGGCAGTTCCGATCACGATCGGTAGCACTTCACCCCAACGACACCGCCGTGCCGCACCGACAACCATCGGCAGGGTGATGAACCCGTCGACGAAGAACAGCAACAGCACCGCCGCCGCCGGGGACAGCAGCACGCTCACCGGCGGCACAAATACCATCGCCTGACCAAACCCGGTGAACCCCCTGACCAGCCCGGCGATCACGGTTACGCCGACAAGCATCGCAAGTTCTAACTCGGAGAGGCCGGCGAAGGGGAAGGTTAGGACGTCCGGCACGCGAGGGTCATCCCGTTTCCATCGGCAGGTCGGCGTTCTTGGCCCATTCGCTCAGCGAGTTGTCATAGAGCGCAATCGCATCCTGGCCGAGCATGTGCAACAGCAGGCACGTCGTGCTGGCTGCGATGCCGCCACCGCAATACGGGATGACCTTCGGGCTCGAGAGCGCCCCCACAGCCTCAAACCGCTGCCGGATCTCACTCGGATCCAGGAAGGCTCCAGTCTCGGGGTCGGTCAGGCTACGGGATGAAACATTCGAACTGCCGGAAATGCGACCGCCCCGGCCGTAGACTGCACCACCGCCAGCATGTTGCTCTGGTGTCAGTGCGTTCAAAATCAGGGTCGCATCGTCATCGATTGCCGCCAAGACATCCTGGCGCGTAGCCACCATGCCATCGCGCGGGTGAGCCGTGAAGCTGGCCGCGGGATACCTCGTCTCCTCGGTCGAGACCGGCCGGCCTTCGGCCTTCCACTTCTTCAACCCGCCATCAAGCACGTGCGCAGCCTCGAATCCGTGCGCCCGCAACATCCACCAGAGCCGACAGGGCCAGTTGTGGTTGTCCGGCGCATAAAGCACCACTTGAGCACCATCACCGACACCGAGCGCGCCCATAGCCTTTGCAAAGTGGTTCGGATCCGGCCAGGTGAAGCGGAACTCGCTTGCGGTATCCGACAGGTCGCGTTGTAGGTCTGCATGCACCGAGCCTGGGATATGCCCGGCGCGCCAATCCTCAGCACCGCTGCGCACCTGGTAGGTGTCAACCGGGTCCGGATCAAGATGCATTCCGCAGTCAAGAATTCTCAGGTTCGGGTCGTCGAGCCGGGCGGCCAGCCATTCAGTTGAAACCAGGGGCTCGGGGCGGGGAAATTCGGATGTTGCTGACATGGTTGCTTGCTCCTTTGGACGATCTCTCTTAGGTACTCTACGACATGTCTCCACTCCGCCAAATACAAGCTCGCCTCGATGCTGTTTCACCCAACGTCCAGGGAATGTTCTGGATGGTGGTGGCCGGGCTCATTTTCGCCTCGTTCATGGCGATCGTGCGCTATGTCGGCAGTGAGATGCATCCGGCCCAGACCTCGTTCATGCGCTATGCATTGGGGCTCGTCTTCATGCTGCCGTTCTTTCTGCGCATGCGGATGACAGAGATCAAGAAGGCAAATTTCAAGCTTCACATCTTTCGCGGCCTGCTGCATGCCTTTGGCGTGCTTAGCTGGTTTTACGCGATGTCGCGTATTCCGATCGCGGAGGTGACGGCCCTTGGTTTCACCGCACCGGTATTCGCCACCATCGGCGCGATATTGATGCTGGGTGAAAAGGTCCGAATCCGACGGTTGGCAGCGGTCTGTTTCGGTCTTCTGGGTGCTGTGATTATTCTAAAGCCGGGGTTCGTTGAACTGGACAACGGCGCCATCGCCATGCTGATCGCGGCACCGATATTCGCCGTCGCCGATCTGGTCGCTAAGCTCCTGCTGCGGCAAGAGAGCGGACCGGCGGTCGTGGGTTATCTCTCAGTCGTGGTCACAATCGTGCTCGCCGGCCCGGCGATTTACTTCTGGCGGACACCGACAAACGAGGAATGGGTGCTGCTGACGATCACCGCCGGATTGGCGACGCTTGGTCACCTTTGTTTTACCCACGCGTTCAAAATCGCCGAAATGTCCGCGATCCAGCCGGCCAAGTTCGTCCAACTCATGTGGTCAGCATTGGTCGGCTACCTTGTGTTCGCTGAAGTTCCCGAGACAACGACCTGGATCGGTGCGGCGGTGATTGTCGGTTCCATCTGGTACATCGGCCATCGCGAGGCTTTGGCCCGCCGCCGTGGCGAGGACAGCGTCGCGCCATCGCAAACCAGCTCTACGTCGACTGGTTGAAGCGTGGACGAGGTCCGGTGATTGCTGAAATGGGTTCCAGTCTTGGCTACACCAAACCGGGAACCGGCGACTGAGCGACGAAGCTGGGCTACATCCAGTCCTGATTTTGCGGGAAGTGCGTGGCAACAAAGCGATAGGTGAAATCCATCGCCTGCCGTACTTCCTTGGTCCGTTGACTGATGTCGATGTCCCAAACTTCGATAATCTCATCCCAAACCATCATGGCGCGATGCAATTCGTCGCGTTTTTCTCGGACGAAAGCGATGGTATCAGTGATATTTCCCGCCATCGAAACCGGATCGGAGGAAATACCCTCCACTTCCCGGAAGACTTTGATAAATCCGGTAATCGGCGGTTCCATCAGAAATTTGATGCGCTCTACTTCGCCTTTGCGTTGCTGATCTTTCTCGTAGCCCTTCTGGATTACATTCAGCTTTTCCATAATTTTACGGGCAAGCTGATAGCGATCACCCAACGCCTCGATATAGGCAAGCTCACGCGAAATCTTATCAATGTTTGAACGGATCGAACCAACCGTGGCGGAAGTTTTTTGCGAGATATCGTGCACGCCTTTCTCGTAGACGGTCTTAACTTCCTTGTCCTCAGCCAGTTTGGCCGCGCGGTCTGGGGTCAATGGCGTGGGCGGTTTTTTGCCTGCCCAATTTGAGACATTCACGATCAGCTTGTTACGGGCGAACGAGCGGTGTTTATCGTCAATCGACCAACTGGCGGAGCCGTCCAGCAATTCGCGCGGAATGGTGTCGCCGGGGCGAATATCCCTTACGTAAAGCAACCCTTTCTTGACGGTCTCCAACAACTTACCGTCGGTGGACTCCTTGTCGATGCTGAATTCATCGCAAATCTGATCGATCGGAATGACGGCGTCATACTCACCGACGTTCACCTTCATCGACGGTTCTTTTTCGCTCCCCGACAACAAGAATTTCGCACCCTCAACGGTGAATATCTTGTGCTCAAAAGCAAAATGTGTTGCTGGATCCAAGCCTCGTTCCTCACACCCTTGTGGCGTCGTAGCGCACGCGTCCACATCGTCCCAATACAATTGTTATCTTAGATGCGACCGATTTGGCAGTCGAAAATTCAATTTCCGTGGAAAATTTGCCACGCGGTAACTCAAGCATCCAAGTCCGGTGGCGGCGTCGGCTCCCCTTGATATCCGAAATGCGACTCTCCAATACGTTGGCGATTGCCAACACTTCCCTATTACCGCTGGGTACCGACCACCGATAGGCCGGTCATGGCCTCTTGTTTGCTCATGCCGAAGCCGCTGGCATTTCGATTTCGAATTTCTCGGCCCACGTCCCGAGCACGTCAATGATGCCCGGATAAAGCTCAAGCCCCTCTGCCAACGCTTTGCGTTTGCGCCCGAGTGCCCCGTCGCCCGGCAATCGAACCGAGGTGACACCCGGAGCCGGCGGATTGTCCCGACACAGACGTGCCAAATGACCGGTTTGTCGCTCGAACTCTTCGCGGCCGGCGAAGGCGCTCGGGTCCTGGACCTGAACATAGATACCAGCCCCCCAGCCTTGTGCCGGGTCGGCGCGTCCGAAACCAGGTAGCGCCTGGGTCATGGCCTCAACCATGAGCGCCAGGCCGTAACCTTTATGGCCATGATCCTTACCACCGGTTGGAAGGATGGTGCCTGGGGGATCGGTGAACAACACCGCCGGGTCATTGCTCGCATTGCCAACCGCATCCTGCACCCAGGCATGATCCAATTTACGCCCTTCACCATGCAGGCGACCGGTCAAGCCATTGGTTGTTATTGAGGCGGAGATATCGATCAGGATCGGGTCCTCATCGGTTGGAATTCCGACCGCGATCGGGTTCGGCGTATACACCGCCCGTGTACCGCCGTAAGGGGCCACCGAAGCGACATCCGGATCAGACGACGTGATTGTCACCATGCACCCCCGGCTAGTCGCGCGCTCCAAAAAGGCGGCAAGACAGGCGATGTGATGGCCGCGTCTTATCGCGATCGTACAACTGCCATACTGTTCAGCCCGGTCGGTCGCAAGATCGACAGCGGTGGCTGTCAGCCAGACCCCGGAGAGGCGGCGGCCATCCCAAGTAACCACAGCACCCCGATCACTCACCACTTCGGGCTCGCCAACGCCCAGCATTGAGCCGTTTTCCAAAGCACCGAGATAGGGCCCGCAAAGCTGCAGCCCGTGCGTCGTGTGGCCCATCAGGTCGGCCTCGACCAACAAGGGCGCCACGATCGCCGCCTTATCGGCCTCCATCCCCGCTGCCCCAAATAGCTTTCGGGAAAAATCGCTTAGTGCTTCTGCGTCGTAGCGATCGGTCATTCAATTTTTCTCCGGGTTTCTCAGGGTACGACAGGTCCGTCGCTCCTAGCGGTGGGTGGCTTTTCCCAACATGGCATTATCCGAGCACGGCTGAACCTAGCGATGATAAGAGGGTGGGGTATGGAAGGGTGGCAAACCCTGGCGCCATCGGTTGACCCATTGACCCGGTAACAACGCGGCCCCGATCGCGAAAATCACCAAGCCCTTTGGCTCATTTCCCGAAGCATAGATATCCCAGGCATACCAGAAGGACACAACGGTCGCGACGGCAAGCGATACCCACACAATAATGGGATAGTTGTAGGCTCTGCGGGAGACCTTGGTGTCTCCGCTGATCAACGATTTAAGCATTGCCACCCCGGATAATATCTCAATACTCGCTCCTCACGCCGTGTCACATTTACCAGTCGGATGGTCACGCATGACCGTATGGCAAGACCGTATGGAAAGCCGCCGCGAAGGGAACGTTTCATTCCACTGATGAAATCTAGTGGCTGCTCGGCCATTTAAAAAGCTGAATTTCCCGGTCCAACCGGCACCTAGCTTCAACTCCAGGGGTACTGCAATTCCCGCCCTGTCGTGTATGTATAGTTCGATCGTATGAACTCCTGTTGACGGATGAGTATGAATACTTCGCCTCAGATACCTGACGATTTTGAGTTGCTCGACCTTATGATGGCGGACCTATCCGCCGCACCTGAGGCGTTTCAACCGACCGCCTATTGGCAGTACTATCAGAACCGTACGGTGCAGTTCTTACGCAATAACGGCCTGCACAATATTAGACGCCAACAGGATCCAGGCATTACCTGTTTCGGGTGCTATGAGGGCCCGTTGCTCCCCACCAAGAAACAACTCCTCGATATGGGATTGAGTGAAGCCGAGGCGGAGGTGTCCAAATCCTTTGGGCGTTTGCTTGAACGCAATCCCCACCAGGAGCTCTTGGCACTGAACCGGTCAATCTCACAGGCTCTTCGCCTGGAACTGGAGGTGTTGTCTTTGAAAGCCGAGTTGGCATGCCCCAATGCCGTTTCAATTTTCGAGTTGGATTGCTCTGTCGCAGGAAATCCAACCTCCTCTTTCAGAGTGGACGGCAATTGGTACACGCCAAGAATTTTTGAAAAATACCGACATTATATCGAGTTTGTTCGTGAATTTGATCCAACCACACTCGAAACAATCGTAGAAATCGGCCCTGGCATGGGGCAACAAGTGGAGGCTTTACGAAAGCTTCATCCACATTTGAGTTTCGTTCTGGTCGATATTCCGCCACAACTCTACGTATCGCATCAATATTTGAAAGAAGTCTTTGGCGACGATGCGATCGATTATCGCTCGACCCGAGGTTCAAAAATTACGGGCCTTCAGCCCGGGAAAATTACCTTCATTGGCCCCTGGGATCTGGCTGGTCTCGAGCCGCGAGGTCGAACTGCATTGTGGAATGCCTGCAGTTTTCAGGAAATGAGTGAGCCGGTTGTCGAAGGGTATTTCGAAATTTTCCGCCATTTCGCCCGCGACCTCTTTCTATTGAACGTGAAAGACGGTCTCGCGGCAGAAGTGAAGACTATTATCGGCAGCAACGATACGATCGACCTCGATTTCTACACCCGGGTATTCGACCCGGATTATGAGCGGTTGAACGTCTACCCAGTCGAAGGCCTTAATGATCACCGCAAGTATAGGGTAATGACCTGGCGGCATCGGCACCTTTAGGCCTTTCGGCCAAAACCCGTCAACCCACTAGGTGTCATCTTAGGATCGAAATGATCAACCATTACCAGTATATACTTAAACGAAGCCGTAGCTGCACACAGTTCATCGCGCGGCACCGAGAGGACAAGGCGATCACATCAGGTATCAATTGATGTTGACCTCGATTTGGGCGAAAACTTTTTCAAGCAACTCCGCCCGTCGGTAGGGTTTGTTAAGCACCGCTGGGCTCGGGCCCAGCGTGCTGTCCGTCAATTTTGTACGCTCGGCGTATCCGCTGGTACAGAGGACCTTAATGCCCGGCTGTATCCGTTTCGCGGCATCGGCAATCTCCAGACCGTTCATGCCACCAGGCAATACGATATCCGTGAAAAGGAGGTCAAACGGCGCATCGGTCTCCAGGCAATTCAACGCCTCCGGGCCGTCACTTGCCTCCACGACGTTGAAGCCATGGTCGCGGAGTGTGCGGGCCGCCATTCGTTTTACGCCTTCATTATCTTCGACCAACAGGATGCGACCCACGCCGCGTTCGAGGTTCGCCGGATTGTCCGGTTTATCATCTGCGGGAGAGTGCTTGGATCGCGGGAGGTACAGTTCGAACGTCGTACCACGATCGACTTCGCTGTGGATCGCTATGTGTCCGTTGGACTGTTTTACAAAACCATAAACCATGCTCAAACCGAGACCACTGCCCTCACCGATACCTTTCGTCGTAAAGAACGGCTCGAAAACCTTTTCATGAATATCTGCGGGAATCCCGACACCGGTATCGCTCACCGTAACCTTGACATACTCGCCTGGGGTTACATCAGAGCGGTGTTCCGCATAGGCGTTATCCAGCACCGCATTAGTAGAATTGATCGTCAGTGTACCGCCCCCAACCATCGCATCGCGTGCGTTGAGCGCCAGATTGACTAAAGCATTCTCGAACTGGTGTGAATCTATTCTCGCGTACCAAAGTTCCGGAGCACGTTCAACATCCAGAATTACCGTCTCGCCTATCGTTCGACGGAGCAAATCTTCAAGACCTCCGATCAACTTGGACACATTCGTTGTGGCGGGGCTCAACGTCTGTTGACGAGAAAATGCCAACAAACGGTTTGTTAGAGACGAACCTCGGTCCACAGCCTTCTTGATCTCGGAAACGAGAACCTTTGCGTCCTCGTTCTCACCAAGATGATCTTCCAACAACTCCGCATTTCCGTTCATGACCGCCATGATATTGTTGAAATCATGCGCGACACCGCCGGTCAAATTGCCGATGGCTTCGATTCGCTGCGCCTTTAAGAGATGCTCCTCCAACTTCTTTCGTTCGGTGATGTCCAGGACAATAGCTTGGATCGCATCCGCACCGTCCCACTGGATGGTCTTGCCGGATGTCTCGAACCAGATCAATGTCCCGTCCGCCTTGACGCCTCTAAACTCAGATCGTTCCGAAATAGGATTGCCCGTCCCCCTCTTTCGAGCGCGGCCTTCGATCCGCTTTTTCTCCTCGCCATAGCCAAGGTCCCCAATCGAGTTCAGACCTAAGACTTCATCGACCGCCCCATACCCGAACATTTGGCTCAGGGTATTGTTGGCGTACAGGATTTTATGGTTACGATGCACGACGATGCCATGCAGGGAGTCCTCGGTCAGGAATCTGTATCGCTCCTCGCTTTCAAGAAGGGCGCTTTCGGCCCGTTTTCGGTCTGTGATATCCATAAACGTGGATAGAATTGCGTCTCCGCCGTCCCAGCGGACCAACCGGCTCATGGATTCAACCCAATTCATGCGCCCGTCGGCCGTCAATCCCTTGTACTCCACCAACGGATCCAAAGTCTCTCGACTGGCTCTTCTGAACGCCCGGTCCCGGATCATGTCTTTGTCATCTTCGTGCACCAGATCGAGAGTCGAATCCAATTTCAATACCTGGTCGACTGACTGATAGTTGAAGATCGTGCCAAGAGCGTCGTTGGCGTATAACGGCTTCAGGTCCCGATGCACGAGAATTCCCTGAAGCGAGCCCTCCGCAAGCTCCCGATATCTCTCATTACTTTCGAATAGTGCTGATTCAGCCGATTTGCGTTTGGTAATATTCAAGATACTGGCCGCTCTGAGATGTCGACCTTCCCAAAAAACGGAATGTGTCGAAATATGCAGCCAGATAGTTGAACCGTCC
>JABIRP010000351.1 GCA_018699735.1 Rhodospirillaceae bacterium
GCCCGGCCATGACGACATGCCTCAACCCAAGTTTCTCACCAAGCGCTGTTGCCGTATCTCCCAAGTCCTCATCCGAGAGCAAGGTCTCCATCTCGGCATGCACGCGCGGCACCCGTACCGCATCCTCCAAGCCCATATCGAGGGCAAGAGTGTTGAACATAACCTGCATGACCGCAGATGGGATGCGGGTGGCGCCTGACGCCCCGATCGTCATCACCGGCCGGCCGTCGCGGAACAAGATTGTCGGCATCATCGAGCTGACCGGTCGCTTGCCGCCCAACACCTCATTCGGATTGTTCGGCCAAGGATTGAACAGCTGCATCGAATTGTTCAACAGGATGCCAGTGCCCGGCACGACGACGCCGGAGTGGTTGTTGTTGGAATAGGTGATGCAGGCCGCGTTTCCCTCGGCATCCATGGCGGCGAGACTGGTGGTTTCGGTCGACTCGCCTGACTTGAGGCCAAGGCTGGAGAGATCGACCGGTACAAATCCCGGATCCCCCATAACCGCCGCCCGCTTCTCAAACATCCCCAACATCGCCTGCGCCAAGGCCTCGTAACGGCGCTCGTCGGCCGGCACGTTACTGCTGTCCAGCGCCGCCAGGCCGGCAAAGACGAGAGCGCCGGCGGAAGGCGGGGACATGGTTGCAACATCCAGATCGCGCCATTTCCCCGACGCCGGTTGCCGCCAGAGAGCGCGGTAATTTGCAAGGTCGTCGCTGGAAAGAAACCCATCGTGGGCCTTCATATCCGCCAGGATGGCCTGCGCGATGGAGCCAGTATAGACAGCCTCGGCACCTTCCTTGGCAATGCACTCAAGCGTCGCGGCATAGTCCGGATTGCTCATGCGGTCACCCGCTTCATAGACCGACCCGTCTGATTTTTTCAGGACCCGGCGACATTCGGCGGTTTGATCGAGCATCGCCGAAGTGCGCGACATCCGCAGCGCTGCCTTTGGTGCCACCGTATAGCCTTCTCTCGCCAGCCGGATCGAAGGCTCGAGCAGTCGGCCCAGCGGCAACCGTCCATGCGCCTCGTTCGCCATCGCCAGACCCCGCGCCGCGCCCGGAACCGCAACGGCGCGATGACCGAGTTGGTTCTCCCGCCCGCGCACATGGATCTGGTAGCCTTCTTGCGGGCTGACCGAGGAATAGAGTTCGTAGCGCGCCCTTGTCGGCGCCACCCCCATGAAATCGACGCAAGTCGTGGTGCCGGTCGCGGCCGCATGCAAGGTCATGAAACCGGCGGCACCTACACCGCTGTCGAGCGGCTCGACCGTGCCCATGGCAAATGCGGCCGTGACGGCGGCGTCGATTGCGTTGCCGCCGTCTTCGAGGATCTCGATCGCCGCATCGACGGCGTCGGCATTGCCAGCTGCAACCGCCCCCCGGTTCATCGTCGCGCGCTGCCACCCGTCATTCGTCGTCTGCGACATACTTGCCTCCAGGTTGGTCTTGCGGAAGCCTAGCCGCAGCGTCGCGCCCGGCACAAGCATCCTTGCGCAAAAGTGCGAAATGCGGCTATGCAGGTCGCCCTAACGAACTCAATTGCAATCAGGGGATACGGATTTGAGTGCCAAGCACACGCTTTTGCTCGGGGTCAGCGATTCATCCAATCGAAAGGAATTTCTGGCCGAGAAACTCACCACCGACTGGGAAATACTTACCTGCAATCCGCGCGCGGAGGCAGACGAATACCTGCGCCTACTTGGTCAGGCTGACGCTTTGGTCGGAGGCGGCGGTAGCACGAACTTTCCAGCCGAAACCTCGATCAAGCTCATGCAGATCCCGTTCACCGGATACGACTGGATCTCGCCGGACCAGTTGCCGCGCGACGTCATCTTCTGCAATACACACGAGCACGAGCCAACCATCGCCGAGCATGTCCTTCTGGGCATGCTGGAATGGCAGATCGGGCTGATGCGCGAGAGCCATCCGATGATGGTCAAGAAATCCTATAATCATCGCAGCATCAATAACGGACCACATCACCGGGAGATGTTGGGCCAGACCGTCGGCATCGTCGGGTATGGGCATATCGGCCGTGAGATCGCTCGCCGTTGTAAGGGCTTCGGCATGCGGGTCATGGCGCTTTCGCGCACCAAGCGCGACGAGCCGGATCTGGTCGATTGGTACGGCACCGTCGACCAACTCGACACGCTTCTCGCCGAAAGCGATTTCGTCATTGTCTGTGCACCGCTCGACGACAACACGCGCGGTATGATCGACGGTGCGGCTTTCGCCAAGATGAAACCGGACGCCATCATCGCCAACGTCGGGCGCGGCGAGGTAATCGACGAAGCGGCTCTCTACGACGCTCTCGCAAGCAAGCGGATTCGCGGCGGCATCATCGACGTTTGGTACGTTTATCCCTCGAAGGAAGACGCCAATCCCTGGCCATCGCGGTTTCCATTCCAACAGCTCGATAACGTGATCATGTCGCCGCACAACTCAGCCTGGACCGAGGCGATGAGCGAGCGGCGCTGGAGCTTTGTTGCCACCAATCTCGACCGCTTCGCGCGCGGCGAAGAGTTGGAAAACTTCTGCTTCACCGGCACCAAGGACTGAAGGCTTGGAGTAGCGAGCATGGCAACGAGTGAAGAGCAAAACATCCAAGGTGCAGAGATCGTCCTGCCATGCACGGACCTGGATGAGACCTTGGCCTTCTTCACCGACCGGCTCAGCTTTCGCGTCGCCCAGATCTTTCCGGCCGACGATCCAGCGGTCGTGGTTCTGGCCGGCCATAGTGTAAGAGTACGCCTGGAACGCGGTCGCACAGGCGATCCTGGGTCTCTGCGCCTGCTTTGCCACGATCCGGCGAGTGTCGCGGGCGGCAAAACCCAACTCACGGCACCGAATGGGACCCGGATCGAGTTGGTCGCTGCGGATCCGCCATTGGTTTTGCCTGAGGGCGAGCAAACCCTCGTCATACGCCGGATGAGCGAGAGTGACGCTTGGGGTTCAGGACGGGCCGGAATGCAGTATCGCGACCTGGAGCCCGGCCGGCAGGGCGGTCGTTTTATCGCCTCGCACATTCGCATACCCGATGGCGGCCCAGTCGGCGACTACCCGCATTTCCACAAGATCCGCTTCCAGATGATCTATTGCTACAAGGGCTGGGTTCGGGTTGTGTACGAGGACCAGGGTCCGCCCTTCGTCATGCAGGCCGGCGACTGTGTTCTGCAACCGCCCGAGATCCGCCACCAGGTTTTGGAATGCTCACCCGGTATGGAGGTGGTCGAAATCGGCTGTCCGGCGGAGCATATGACACTGGCCGACCTCGACATGACCTTGCCGACATCAAAGGTCGATACGGGTCGTCTATACGGCGGGCAGCGCTTTGTGCGCCATCAAGTCGAAGAAGCCGAATGGAAGCCCTGGCGGCTGCAAGGGTTCGAAGCGCGAGATATCGGTTTCAATGCCGCAACCAATGGGCTCGCCGGGGCACGGGTCGTGAGGGTCTCGGGCACGCCCAACGGAGAGACTTGGAGTCATGATGGCGAGTTCTTGTTCCTGTTCGTTCTAGACGGCAATGCGACACTGGACTGCGAGGGACGAGAGAGCGAAATACTCACCGCCGGCGACTGCTGCACTCTGCCCGCCGGACGGGTCTGTCGGTTGGACGCCTGCTCGGCGAATTTAGAGCTGCTGGAGGTGGCGCTGACGGCTTTGATTTAGCCAGTTACTTACAAGAGTCGAGTGACGCGGTGAGGTCGTCTGCCAACACGTCAGCGTCCGAAAGATTTGGAGTGGCAGACATCCGGCCGCCGGTTGCCTGGGCGACACAGGCAAGTCCCGTGCGACCGGAAACGTCAACAACGTCAATCACCAACCCGGGATAGCGCCCCTTCAATTCGCCGGCGGTGCGGCACGGGTCACGCCCGCAGGACTCCTTACCATCGGTAATCAAAACAATCCGGCCAGGGCCTCCTATCTCGCGGGCCGCCGTCTCCAGGCTGGCGCTGATCGGTGTTTCACCACCCCGTTGGATCGCAAGTTGCTCCACCTGTCCGATCAAACTGGCCCGAGCCGAGACTGGCACCAAGGGTACGCTCGATACATGCTCGCAGGATTGGAAGGTAACGATGCCGATTTCGAGCTCGTCCGGTGCGCTCGACACCGCGAAATTAACCGCAGATTTGGCAAGGTCCAATCGTGTCACACCATTGCGACGGAGCCATGATCTATATTCAGTCCTCGCGATGGAATTCCCTTCATCGATCAACCGGTCGAGCCGATCTTCCAAACTCGTTGGCATATCGAGCGGTAATCCCATGCTGACAGACGCATCGACGATGATCACAGCGCGCTGGGTCTTGTGTTCGGGCTCACAGGTTTTTGCTGGAGGGTTAACGGCAGAAGGTTGCACGGCGGGCGGTGTTGCCGCAGCTATGCTCGGCTCCGAGCTTGAGGACACATCGGTCGTGGTGGTCTCCTTGCTTGGCTTGCCCGATGCAGCGATATTCGCCGCCGCCTGTCCTAACTGCCCAAGCTGAAGGTTCTTTGGTTGCGCCGTATCTTTTGCCGATCGGTGCTCGGCTGCTGAGGTATCCGATGAAGCAGAAGCCGGAGAGGCGGTATCCTTGCCCGCCATCGTGTCTTCGGCCTTGGGCGCAGCACTGGTTTTGGCACTGGTATCGGATGGCTCAGCACGCGTACTGGACGCCGTGTCGACCGCGGGAGGCGGCTCCAAACTCGGTTTCAAGGCGCTTTCCGAGGCAGGTTTAGCATTCCCTGAGCCGCCGCCAGAACCACCACCAGATCCACCACCAGAGCCGCCACCGCCTGAACTCGGCCGGTCCTCTAGCACTGGCAATCGCTTTCGGGTGGCCAGAGCGCCGGAACCGCCTGAGGGTTTGGCCTGGGTCTGGGTGCCTCCATCCTCTCGCTCTTCGCCACTCTCTGAGTTTGCGTCTCCCGAAGTACCGAGAGACGCAAGCTTCGGTTCGTCGGAGTCCGGTGGATTGGCTGGGCTGGGATAAAGGGCCCCAACAGTCGTAATTACAAGAAACAAGACGCACAGGATCGGCGCTAGGCGGCGGGACTGTCGACCAGGTTCCGCCGTATACGCCTGGTCCGAAGGTCCCGTCTCGGCCTTTGGGCGCGCATCGTCGTCGGCATCTTCGCCTTCGGAGTCCGGCATCTGGGTCGACGGGCCGTCACTTGAAGCGCTGGCAGCGCCTGAAGCCATCCCATTTTCGGCCGATCCGCCACCGGGCCTAGCGGCCGCCGTCGACGCCGCCCCGTCGGTAGTCCGCATCGCATCCTGACCGACCGGCCGATTACAGGCTGGGCAAACCGATGGAATGTTAGCGACCTGCTCTTTATGTCGGCAATGTCGGCAAAAGAAAAACGCCAAACATGTCTCCCAATCGGATTGGATGAAACGCGACAAATCGATACTAGCCGGTTTGCGGGGCCTTGTCCGTAGTGGGCTATTGCAATCCCGCCGCGTCGCCCGTATGGCAGAAGCCAATGGATACTCAATAGAAACTCGCAGGAGACAGGTCATGGCGATTGGCAAGGTTGGTGTCGTTGGCGCCGGGATGATGGGTTCGGAAATTGCACTGGTGTTCGCACTTGCCGGTAAGGATGTATTGCTGGTCGACAACGGCCAGGAGCAAGTCGATCGCGCGCTCTCCAATATCACCCGCGTACTCGACAGCGGCATCGGTCGGAATTTCTACACCGAAGAGGACAAATCGCGCGCGCTCGCAAGCATCCGGACCACAACCGATCTCGGGGAATACGGCGACCGCGACCTGATCATCGAAGCGGTCTTCGAGGATGCCGAGGTGAAGGCCGATATCTTCCGGCGGCTCGACGAGATCTGCAAAGCCGATGCGATCATCGCCTCAAACACCTCCTCGATCTCAATTTCGGTGCTCGCCTCGAACTTGTCAGACGCCCGCCAACCGAACTTTTTGGGCCTGCATTTCTTCTCGCCGGTGAGCCGCATGAAGTTGGTCGAGGTTATCAGCGCCATGGACACCTCGGAGGACGCACGCGTGGCGGCGACAGCAGCCTGCGAGGAGGCCGGCAAGGTTCCGATCCAGGTCAAGGATGTGGTCGGTTTCGCGGTCAACCGGGTTCTGTTCGCGATGTGGAACGAGGCCATGCGCCTGGTCGAGGAAGGGGCCTGTTCACCGGAAGATATAGACATCGGCTGCAAGCTCGGCCTCGGCCATCCGGTGGGACCGTTCGAGTTGATGGATTTAACTTCGAACACACTCAATCTGCAGGTCGCGGGGATCCTCGAAGACGCATATGGTGACCGCTTCCACCCACGCCCAATACTGAAGCAGATGGTTGCCGCCGGCCGGGCTGGCCGCAAAGCGGGACGCGGTTGGCACCGCTACGATGACAAGGGCGGGCGGGTACGATAGTTTCTGCCTCGTATAACTCATGCGTGCTGGGAGGCGGTCGTGCGGTTTGAGTCTGCAAGCGAGTTCCTAAAATCGGCAGCCAAAGCCGTAACCATTTGCGGCATGTCCGGTGTCGGCAAGACAACACTGGCCGCCAAAGTGCCGTCGGAGGCCTGGTTTCATTTCTCCGCCGATTACCGCATCGGAACCCGGTATCTGGCGGAACCGATCCTCGACAATGTCAAACGCGAAGCGATGAAGGTTCCGTTCCTGGCCGACTTGCTCCGATCGGACTCGATCTACATCAATCACAACA
>JABIRP010000352.1 GCA_018699735.1 Rhodospirillaceae bacterium
AGCTTGGCGCCAGGGGCGATATCCCGTTTTACCGGTGCGGTATTGAACAGCGGTGTGCGCCGGACAGAGTTGGCGATGCGCTGGCGGGCAGCGGTGAAATCCGTCAGTTCAAGAGTGTAGCCGAGCCTCATCCGAGGATGCCCCCATCAAGAACGAAAGCCTGGCCGGTTGTGTAGGCGCTCTCATCCGCGGCGAGGTAAACCACGATTGCCGCCATCTCATCCGCAGTGCCGAGCCGGCCGAGAGGCTGTCGGGCGATGAAGTCCTTGCGCGCCTGGGTCGGATCCGCGAACGCATCGATGCGCCCGTCGAGTGAGGGGGACTGCACAGTGCCAGGGCAAATCGCATTGCATCGAATGCCCTGGGCCAGGTAGTCGGCTGAAACCGATTTCGTGAGTCCGATCACGGCGGCCTTGCTGGCGCCATAGACGCTGCGGCTCACAATCCCTTTCAAGGACGAGCAAACCGAGGACATGTTGATGATCGAGCCGCCACCGGCTTCCAACATCGCCGGCAGGAAGGCGCGGATCATGCGGTATTGTGCTTTTACGTTAAGATCGAAGGAAAAGTCCCAGGCGTCCTCGTCACATTCCAGGATCGTGCCGTGATGAACGAAGCCGGCGCAGTTGAACAATGCATCCACGGCGCCAATCTCTGCCCCAGCGGCCTTGACCGCGTCGCTATCCAAGACATCCAGGATGCGCGTCTCGACGCCATCTATACCGGCGATCTCTGCGAGCTTCTCGGCGTTTACGTCGGTCGCGATCACGTGCGCACCTTCAGCTGCAAAGGCTTCGACAGTTGCCCGGCCGATGCCTTGGGCTGCTGCCGTGATCAGGGTTTTCTTACCGCTTAGCCGTCCGCTCATTTTTATCTACTCCGAGTATATGTCATCCATGTCTAGCGCTGGCGTCATCGTAACCGCAAGTACGGATTGCACGGGTTTTCTTGCCACGCCCCTTGCCCCTCGGCTGCTCGGCGCTATCATCCTCTCCAAATTCATCCATGGGAGTTTCGAAATGTCACAAGCGGGTCACAACTCGGGCGGTTTGGTCGTTCGTCTGCATGCCGACGACAATGTCGTCACCGCACGGGTCGACTTCACCCCAGGCGTTGGGATCGACGGCGAGAGCGTGACCACGACGGGTGCCATCCCGTCTGGCCACAAGATCGCGACCCGCAGGATTTCGAAAGGCGATGTGATCCGGAAATATGATCAGGTCATTGGATTCGCGACGCAAGACATCGCTCCTGGCGAACACGTGCACGTACAAAACGTCGAGATGCAGGAATTCGAACGCGATTATGCGTTCTGTCAGGACGTGAAGCCGACCGCCTATTTCCCGGACGCTGAGCGCGCCACCTTCCAAGGTTTCCAGCGCGACAATGGCAAGGTCGGCACCCGCAACTATATCGGTGTGCTCTCCAGTGTGAACTGTTCGGCAACTGCGGTGAAATATATCGCGGAGTCGATCGGTCCGGAGATGCTGGAGCAATACCCGAACGTCGACGGCGTCGTCTCGCTATCGCATGGCACCGGATGTGGCATGGCCGGATCGGGCGAAGGCTATGACAACCTACAACGGGCACTCTGGGGTTTCGCGCAGCATCCGAACTTTGCCGGTATCGTGATGGTCGGCCTCGGTTGTGAGGTGAACCAGATTGACTTCTTGTTGGAAGCCTACGGCCTGAAGCACGGCCCGGCCTTTCAGACCATGACGCTGCAGGACACCGGCGGCACCCGCAAAACGATCGAGCGCGCCAAGGGCATCATCTCCGATATGTTGCCCGAAGCGAACAAGGTGTCGCGGACGACAGCCCCTGCTTCTGAATTGACTTTGGCACTGCAATGCGGTGGGTCGGATGCGTATTCCGGCATGACCGCCAACCCGGCCCTCGGTGAGGCGGCGAATCTTTTAGTGCGTCATGGCGGCACTGCAATCCTGGCCGAAACGCCTGAGATCTACGGCGCCGAGCATCTGCTGACCCGCCGCGCGATTACCCGTGAGGTTGGCGAGAAGCTGATTGAGCGGATCAAGTGGTGGGAGGAATACACCCGCATCAATGGCGGGGAGATGAACAACAACCCCTCGCCGGGCAACAAGGCCGGCGGGTTGACGACGATCCTGGAGAAGTCGCTCGGGGCAACCGCGAAGGGTGGCACCACCAATCTCGCGGGCGTGTACAAATACGGTGAGCGCATCGACACCAAAGGTTTCGTCTTCATGGATAGCCCAGGCTACGACCCCGCCTCGATCACCGGCGAGGTGGCCTCCGGCGCCAATGTCGTCTGCTTCACGACCGGGCGTGGGTCCTGCTACGGCTGCAAGCCAACGCCGTCACTCAAACTTGCAACCAACACCACCATGTTCAAACGCATGGAAGAGGATATGGACATCAATTGCGGTGAGGTTTTGGACGAGAATATCTCGGTCGAGGAAATGGGCGAGCGGATCTTCGACAAGGTGCTGCGCACGGCCTCGGGCGAGCAGACCAAGAGTGAGGAACTGGGTATCGGCGACAATGAGTTTGTTCCCTGGCAAATCGGCGCGGTGATGTGAGCCCAATCTGGTGATGTCATTCGAAGAGAGTTACGTCGGTCGCCTGCGTGCCATTGTTGGCAACCGGTTGCTGATGACGCCCGGCTCACGCGCCACCATCGTCGATAACAATGACCGGGTTTTGCTGCAAATGCGCGGCGACAATCGCAAGTGGGGTTTGCCCGGAGGGGCGGCGGAGGAAAACGAAACAATTGGAAATTCAGCGATCCGCGAGGTTGAAGAGGAAACCGGCCTTCGCATATTGAATCCAAAGCCGTTTGGTTATTTTTCGATGCCGGACGGGAATTCGATCGTCTATCCGAATGGCGACGAGGTTCAGCCCTATGTCGTAGATTTCCTTGCTACCGAGTGGGAGGGCGAACTTCGGGCTGATGGAATTGAATCGCTGGACCTTCAATGGTTTCCAATCGACGACACCCCGAACGATATGTTGCCGCGCCACCAGCTGGCGCTGGCAGCCTTCAAAAAGTATCGGGCAGGTGATGGATTTCAATATATGTCCGGTATTGCACCCGGCACGTCTCCAAATGTTCCGCTCGGCCAACCGTTTTCTGAAAGCCATCTCGGGCGCCTGCGTCAGTTGGTAGGCTCGCGCCTGCTGGTGATGCCCAGCGCCCGGATTTTGGTTGTCCGCGACGGCACACACGGCTTGTTGCAACTTCGCTCCGACCTCAACCGCTGGGGTCTGCCGGCGGGCTTCCCGGAGGAGGGCGAGCCACTAGACCGGACGGCTGTCCGGGAGGCGGAAGAGGAAACCGGGTTGAAGTTGCTTGATGCCACTCCTTTCGCAGTGTCCTCGACCCCGGCGATCGAGACTGTTGTTTACCCAAACGGTGACAAAATCCAGGCCCACACACTCAACTTTTTCGCCACGCGATGGGAGGGGGAGGTGACGGCTGACGAGGAATCTTTGGCACTCGAATGGATTCCGCTCAATGCTGTTCCGGCCGATATGCTTCCGGGCCACAAGCGCACGGTTGAGGCCTACTTGAGATATCGCGACAGCGGGGAATTTCAGCAGTTTTAATGCCGTGATCCGACAAAGTAGAAAGTGACGTGATGCGTAGCAACCGCCCTCGGATTTTGTTGACCAACTCTATGAGCTCGCGGGATCTTTATTACGGAGAGGCCGCACTTCGGGGGCTCCGAGAGCTTGGCGAGGTGGTGTTGAACGAAACCGACCTGTCATTCTCTCCGGAAGCCATGATCGAAGCTGCTCAGCATTGCGAGATTATCGTTTCCGATCGCACCACCACCGGACCTGCCGAGGTATTTGCGGCACTCCCCGATCTCGTGGCGTTCTGCCGTTGTGCGGTCGATATTCGGAATATCGATGTGGAGGCCGCATCGGATGCGGGCGTGCTGGTATCCCAGGCGACACCGGGCTTCGTCGACAGCGTCGCGGAATTGGTGATTGGGTTTATGGTCGATCTGTCGCGCGGTGTTACCAAGACGACGATGGCTTACCATCAGGCGCGGGCGCCCGAGGTTCTGTTCGGGCGGCAGTTGTCGTCTTCCACTCTCGGGTTTATCGGATATGGCCGGATCGCCCGGCGCGTGGCCGAGCTTGCGCGGGCATTCGGCATGACGGTGCTGGCACACGACCCGTACACCGAGATCAACGACGCTGGAGTCGAGGCAGTGAGTAAGGACGAGGTTTTGGCCCGATCGGACTTCCTCCTGCCGCTCGCCGTCGCGACACCGGAAACCGAAAACCTGATGAACCGAAGCACATTTGCCGCCATGAAACAGGGAGCGTTTCTGGTCAATGTCTCGCGTGGAAATCTGGTCGACGAGGACGCCTTGGCCGATGCCTTGCGGTCCGGGCATCTGGCGGGAGCGGCCTTGGATGTCGGCCGGGCCGCAGATCAGATGCCGTCGCCTGAATTGGCGCGCCTTCCCAATGTCATCGCAACACCTCATATCGGCGGCGCAACACCGGACGCCGCTTTTCACCAGGCCGCGGACACGGTTCGCCAGGTCGCAGAGATCATTCGCGGCCGGGTACCGGAAGGGTCGGTCAACGCCGATCGAGCCACCCGCTTATCCGTGTTCGAAAATGTCTGACCCTTTCGGCTTCGACCTTCCCGGTCTGCGGGCGGACGAGGAAGATGTCGCGCTGAAAGCGCCCGAGGGCATGTGCGATGGTCACGTCGAAATCTTTGGTTCCCGTGACAAATATCCCCTCGACCCGAGATCGGATGAAACTCCGCCAGAGATGCCGCTCGACGCCTATCGCGAGGCGCGCGAGGCGGAAGAGGGGCTGCGCACGGTTCTGGTTCAGCCGGTTGCTTACGGCTTCGATAATCGGTGTTTGTTGGATGGGCTCACGTTCCTTGGCGACAGGGCGCGCGCATTCGTTTGCGTGCCGACGGATGTTGAGATCGCGGAACTAAAAGACTTGACCGAGGCAGGCGTATTCGGCGCGCGGTTCTCCATGTTGCCAGGTCAGGCTCTCGTGCCGTGGGACGAGGTCGGCCGGCACGCGGCTCGTCTGCATGATCTCGTCGGCTGGGACGTCTCGCTTCGAATGCCGGGGCGCGATTTGCATGAAGTTGAACGCCGGATCATGGAATGGCCGGGGCGGGTGATCGTGGAGCATGGCGGGCTTTTTGAAAGCGGAACGTCAGCACGGGAACCTGGCTTCAAAGCATTGCTGCGTCTGATTGATCGCGATAAGGCCTGGGTTAAAATCTCTGCCCCGTATGAGATGTCCAAGGCCGGCCCACCCGACTACCAAGACGTTGCCGATCGCGCCCGAAATTTGATTGATTGGGCGCCGGAGCGGCTCATTTGGGGCTCCGACTGGCCGCATGTCGGTCAATTGGACGATCCGCCAACATTTTCGGATTTGCTTCAGGTATTGCTCGACTGGTGCCAGGGCGATGAGGCCGTCTGGCGGCGAATTTTGGTTGATAACCCGGGCGAGTTGTTTCGGTTTTGAGAGACGGCTTCGCAGCCACTGCATGAATTTCCTTGATCGGGATCTTGGATCATAGTTTCAGACGCGACGCCAAGTAGGGAGCGCGACTATGCCTATCAAGAGCAAGCGAAGGATCCCACTGCGGGAGCCGACAGACTTCGGTGATGGTACACACCCGACCGCGATGGTGAACGTCACCAACGTGTGCAACCTCGACTGCGCTCATTGTTTTGTCTTTCGTGACGACAATCCGAATTCACCGCGCGACAAGATGGATGATGGAAACATGCTCCACCAGCTGGCCATCTTGCGCGATAAGCACGACATCAAGTCGATGATGTTCATGGGCGGCGAACCGATGATTCGTCGTAAATTGTTGATGCAAGCCGTGAAGCTGTTCGAGTATCCGGCGATCGTTACCAACGGTACCTATGGCATTCCGAGCCTGCCGGGCGGCATTGTCACCATTTCGCTCGACGGGCCGGAAGCGCTGAACGACCCCATTCGCGGCGATGGTGTATTCGCTAAGGTGCGTGAAGCGATTGCGGCCCGAGACCGCGAGGACGGCACGACCGTGATGCTGCAGATGGTCGTCACGCGGAAAAACGCCGAGGGGATCGAAGATTTCGTGGAGGAGGTCAAGGATTGGCCGGTCGACGGGCTCGCGTTCACGTTCTATGTGCCACGGATCGCGGACGACAGCGGTTTTGCCTGGGAGGATTTGCGCGAGCGCGACGATGTCATTCGGCGGACCATAGCCATCAAGCAGGCCTATCCCAACTTGGTCAAAGCCAATGTCGGAGCGCTGGAGTTGATGCTCTCGGACTGTTGCATTCAGTCAACCGGTGAGCGCGGCGAGCACTGCGGCATGCGCGGTGTTTTGCCGCTCTACATGGGCGACGACGAGGGCGGTAGTTTCGAGCGCACCTTCTGTTGCTATGGCAACGATGTCGACTGCACGCGCTGCGGCGCCTACAGCGTGTTCAACACAGCCTACCAACGCGGCGTTCGCGGCGATGGCGAATACCACCACCGCATGACCGCGTTGGAGCGTCGCAAATCCGGTTAGTATGGGAAGGAACTAGGGTGAGGCGAACCGTCGCTTCCCCTTGCGACATTACCCCCATACCCGCTACATAGCGCGGTCGGCTGAACTCGATCAAAACAGCTAAGATTCCAGAGCGAATTTACCCAAGGGCAAATAGCCATGTCGAAGAGCGTTAATAAAGTCGTGCTCGCCTATTCCGGTGGCCTCGACACATCCGTCATCTTGCGCTGGCTGCAGGACACCTACCAGTGCGAGGTGGTGACCTTCACCGCCGACCTTGGCCAGGGTGAGGATATCGAGCCGGCGCGCGAGAAAGCGCGCATGATGGGTATTAAGGAAGAGAACATATACATTGACGATCTGCGCGAGGAATTCGTGCGCGATTTCGTCTTCCCGATGTTCCGCGCCAACACGCTCTACGAGGGCACCTACCTGCTCGGGACCTCGATCGCCCGGCCGCTGATTTCCAAGCGCCAGATCGAGATTGCCGAACTGACTGGGGCAGATGCCGTCAGCCATGGCGCGACCGGCAAGGGCAACGACCAGGTCCGATTTGAGCTTGGCTATTATGCATTGGCCCCGCACATCAAGATCATAGCGCCCTGGCGTGAGTGGGATTTGTCCTCACGCACCAAGCTTATCGAGTATGCCGAGAAGCATCAGATCCCGATCGCCAAGGATAAGCGCGGGGAAGCTCCGTTCTCGGTCGATGCAAATCTTTTGCATTCCTCGTCCGAGGGCAAAGTTCTGGAAGATCCGATGACGGAAGCGCCGGAGTATGTCTACCAGCGCACCATCGCGCCCGAGGACGCGCCGGATAAGGCATCCTTGATCGATGTTGGTTTCGAAGCTGGCGATCCGGTTTCGATTGATGGCGTGAAGATGAGCCCGGCGACTTTGCTGACCAAGTTGAATGAGCTCGGCCACGATAATGGGATTGGTCGCCTCGATTTAGTCGAGAACCGCTTCGTCGGTATGAAGAACCGGGGTGTGTATGAAACACCCGGCGGCACCATCATGCACGCGGCGCACCGGGCCATGGAATCACTGACCCTCGATCGCGGTATGGCGCACCTGAAGGACGAGTTAATGCCGCGATATGCGGAGCTGATCTACAACGGCTTCTGGTTTTCGCCCGAGCGTTTGATGCTGCAGGCGGCTATCGATCACAGCCAGCAGCACGTGACCGGCACCGTCCGACTGAAGCTTTACAAGGGCAACACGACGGTTGTTGGCCGGGAGGCCGAAAAGAGTTTGTATTCGGCCGATTATGTAACCTTCGAGGAAGGCGACAGCGATTACGATCACAAGGACGCGGCCGGCTTTATCCGCCTGAATGCGCTGCGCCTGCGTCTCAACAAGATGTTGCTGGGGTAGCGGCGTAGAGATGCGCCCATTCGTTACCTGTTTTGGTGCCACCAACGTCGACATCCGCGCGCGCGCGCATGCCCCGATAATCCCCGGGACTTCCAATCCGGCGGAACGCACGATTTCGTATGGCGGCGTCGCACGCAACGCCGCCTTAGCTTTGACTAGGCTCGGGTGCCGAACGTCCCTTGTCGGGCGGGTCGGTAAGGACGCAGAAGGCCGCGCCATGCGGGCTGACTTGCGGCAGAAGAATATTGAGACCAACTATCTTGGCCGCTCCACCAGCAGCCCGACCGCGACGTATACGGCCCTTTAGGAACCCCACGGCGATATGGCGGTCGCTTTCGCCGATACGGCGATCTATGACGAGCTGCGCCCTCGGACGGTCGCCAAGGCAGCGCGGGAACTCAGTAACGCGGTCTGCTGGTTCCTCGATGCAAATGTGCCCGAAGCAACCCTGCAGTCGCTTGCTGATGCCAAGCCCAGATCCGCATTACTCGCCGCCGACGCGGTCTCTGTCGCCAAGTCCGGGCGATTGGCGCCGATACTCGACCAACTGGATCTTTTGATCGCCAACGAAGATGAGGCGGCATTACTTTCCGGTGATGGCGATGCCCGACGGGCGGCAATGGCCCTGGTTGCAAAAGGGGTTGGGGTCGCCGTGATAGGGCTTGGCGAGCGCGGCTTGATCGCAGCCGGCCGCGGACTTAGTGGTGTCGTCGAACTCGATGCGCCCGCGGTGCAGGTGGTCGATGTAACCGGGGCTGGAGATTGTCTCGGTGCTGGTGTTCTGTTTGGTCTATTGACAGACCGCTCGACGGACGCGGCGCTCAGGCTGGGCGTGGCAGCCGCCGGGCAGTCGCTTGCATCACCACTTGCGGTGCCAAACGGTCTGAATGCGGAACGGTTGCTTGACCGGGCCGGTATCGCGCGGTGAGATCGGCTTGAAAGGGCGTGTTGCGTCCTTCGAGGCTTGGCCGTTGGCCGCGCACCTCA
>JABIRP010000048.1 GCA_018699735.1 Rhodospirillaceae bacterium
CATGGTCACGGCCCTGGCGGAACAAATCTCCCGTATTGTTCCGGCAAGAAAGGAGGAGCGGTGAACGTCAATGGACGAAGAGTGGGCATTTCCCACGGGGCCGTCTTGTTGGCTCTGGGCGGAATACCCGTGGCGATATCGTCCGAACCCTGGGTCTGGGCGCTCGCGGCGGGCGCCGTCCTGATTGCTGTCGGGTTAGCTGCACCAGCGTTGTTACAGCCCTACGCGGTCTTGCTCCGGCCCTGCGAGCAGCGATTGGCCGGGTTCGCGTGGGTGGCGATTGCGCGGATCCTGTTCCACATCGTGTTGACACCAATCGCTTTGGTGTCGCGACCACTCACCAAGCATCGCCGCGGTTGGATCCGGCCGACCCGTGCGGGGCCCAACTTCACCTCGCGACGCTAGCCATGCGTGCGCGTCGATACTGCCTCGGCCTCTCGGCGTATTTTCACGATAGTGCAGCCGCACTTCTGCGCGATGGAGAGATCATCGCCGCAGCACAGGAAGAGCGGTTCACCCGGCACAAAAACGATGCGCGCTTCCCGGCACACGCCGTAGCCTATTGCCTGTCGGAAGCCGGCATTGGGCTAGACCAACTCGACACAGTGGTATTCTTCGAGAAACCGCTCAGAAAGTTTCGCCGGATCCTTCGGACCTTCGCGGAGCACGCGCCGCATGGCGCGCCAAGTTTCACCCGGGCTACTCGCGAATGGCTCGGCTGGAAACTGACCTCCGACCGCCAAATCAGGGCCGAGTTGGGGGCGCTTGCTGGAACGAAATCCTGGCGTGGTGAGCTGTTGTTCAGTGAGCATCACTTGAGCCACGCCGCCAGCGCCTTTTATCCCTCCCCCTTCGAGCACGCGGCAGTGCTAACGGTGGATGCGGTCGGTGAAGATGCAACTCTGTCTGTCGCGGTCGGAAATGGTTCCAAGTTGGAGATTGTGAAGCAACTCGAATACCCGGACTCGCTCGGCATGCTGTATTCCGCATTCACCTATTTCACTGGGTTCAGTGTCAACTCGGATGAATACAAGGTGATGGGCTTGGCGCCTTACGGCGAGCCACGCTACGCTGACATCATTCGAGAGCACCTAGTCGAGATCTCCGAGGATGGCTGCTTTTTGATCAACCAGGACTATTTTGATTACGCCGTCGGCCAGCGAATGACAGGAGGTCGGTTTGACGAATTGTTCGACGGACCGGCCCGACGGCCCGAAGACCCGCTCACAAGACGCGAAATGGACCTCGCCGCTTCGGTGCAGGCAGTTACTTCGGACATCATGCATCGATTGGCCCGCTCCACCCGACGAGAGACCGGATTGACCAATCTCTGTCTTGCCGGTGGTGTCGCTCTAAACTGCGTAATTAATGGCGAAATTTTGTCCGAAGATATCTTCGAAAACATCTGGATCCAACCGGCGGCGGGTGATGCCGGCGGCGCGCTCGGCGCCGCTCTCGCCGCCCACCATCTGCATTTTGAGCAACCACGCGCGGCCGGAGCCGGCGACAAGATGAAATCCTCCCTACTCGGACCCGGGTACAGCGAAGAGGATATACGCTCGGCCCTACAGAGTGCCGGAGCCGTGTTCGCGGCCATGACCGACGAGCGGCTTTATTCCAAAACCGTCGAGGCTCTTGCAGACGGCAAAGTCATCGGTTGGTTTCAGGGCCGCATGGAGTTCGGCCCGCGGGCCCTGGGCGCGCGATCGATCTTGGCCGATCCTCGCGCCGTCGATATGCAATCAACGCTCAACTTGAAGATCAAATTCCGCGAGTCGTTCCGGCCTTTCGCGCCCATCGTCAAACGTGAGGCGGTCTCGGACTGGTTCGATCTCGATACCGACAGCCCCTATATGCTGATCGTCGCACCGGTTGCAGCGAAACGACTGCGAACAGTAGAAGCCTCTGGCCTGGAGGGGCTTGAGCTGCTGCAGGCGGTCAGATCCGAAATCCCGTCTGTCACCCATGTCGACGGCTCAGCCCGCGTCCAAACAGTGACAAAAGACAACAATGCCCGGCTCTACAGCTTGTTGGACCGGTTCGAGGCTGCGACCGGTTGCCCGGTGTTGATCAACACCTCGTTCAATGTGGCCGAAGAGCCCATCGTTTGCTCACCGGCAGATGCTTTCCGCTGCTTTATGGCGACCGATATGGATGTATTGGTCATTGGCAATTGCTTCCTGGAGAAACCGGCGCAAATCGCCAAACGCGGCGACCGCCGCCGGCTGGCCACCGCCTCAAACCCTGATCGGTCCTTGAACTACACGGTGTTCTAGTCGCCGGTCGGAAGATCGATATTCGTCAATTTCTGGAACACCTTGATGACGGCGGAGTCGTCCTCGCCGCCAAGCCCGGCGGCAGCGGCGGCCAGAAACTGTTGATGCGCGGTCGCCGTTAAAGGGAGCGGAAAGGTATGTTCCTTACCGGTCTCCAGCACGATACCCAGATCCTTGACGAAAATATTCACAGCAGAAAGCGGCGCATAGTCGCCCTCTAGAATATGCGGAACCCGGTTCTGCCACATCCAGGACCCGCCAGCCGAGTTTGATATGATTTCATAGACCGTTGCCGGCGCCAATCCTGCCTGGATCGCCAGTGCCATGGCCTCAGCAGAGGCGGCTATATGAACGCCTGCCAACAACTGATTGATCGTCTTCATGGTCGAGCCGGCTCCCGGCTCCTCGCCCAGATCGTAAACCCGCTCGGCGATCACATCGAGAACCGGCGCGGCTATCTCGAAGGCCTTTCGAGGGCCGGACGCCATCAGGGAGAGCTCGCCTTTCGCCGCCTTGGCAGCACCACCACTAACCGGCCCGTCGAGCATCAGCACATCGCGCTCGGCTAGCCTCGCCGACAATTCCCGGGCAAATCGGGCCGGAACGGTTGAACTGGCAATCACCAACGCACCTGGAGCCAACGCCTCGACGGCGCCATGCGCGCCAAACAAAGCACTTTCAGTTTGTTCGGAATTGACCACCATGACGATCACGATGTCGACTTCGCGCGCCAGATCCATCGGCGATCCAGCGGATTTGCCGCCATGCTCTTCCAGAGCCACCAATGCCTCATCACGAACGTCGTTGCCCCATACCTCAAAGCCAGCATCAATCAGCGTACGCGCCGTACCCCAACCCATGGAGCCCAAGCCGATTACACCTACAGTCGGTTTATCACTCATCTCACATCCAGTTCGCTTGCCAGTTCGGTTGCCAGTTCGATCAATTGATTACGCGCCACCAAGGAAGTCTTTGGTCCAACGATCATAGTCTTCAGCCCGGGTCACGCGCTGCATCAAGTCAGCCGGGGCAACGCCCTCGATATCCGATGTTGGCACACCGTCTCGCAGCGCTTTCAATGTCGCGTAGGTCGCCTGAACCGCCGCCATAAAGGGCTGATGGCTCTGCAGACAGATGCGCACCCCTTTCGCCGACAGATAGTCCAGGTCCGCCAATTCGGGCCCCACTCCGCCGAGGATCATCGGCACCTTGACCGCTTGCGAGATCGGCTCCAGTTCGGCACGGGTCTTTACGCCGACCAGGAAGATCGCGTCGACACCAGCCTCCTGATAAGCCACCGCCCGCGCGATGGTGTCGTCCAAACCAGTGATACTGATGGCGCTGCTCCGGCCGGCGATCACCAAGCTCCGGTCCTGACGCCCGGCGAGGGCGCCTTTCATCTTACCAACGCCCTCATCAATCGACAGCAATGTTGCCTTGCCCGATGGTCCGTAGGGGCGCGGCAGTTCGGTATCCTCGATCGACAGCCCGCCAACGCCGGCAGTCTCCAGCTCTTCGACTGTGCGCTTGACGTTCAACGCGTTGCCATAACCATGATCGGCGTCAACCATCAGCGGCAGCTGACCGGCCCGGTTTATCCGATACGCCAGCCCGGAAAACTCCGAGAGTGTCAGCACGATCAGATCGGGAGCGCCCAACACTGCCATTGAGGCAACAGAGCCTGCGAACATACCGATCTCAAATCCGAGGTCCTCAGCGATCCGGGCCGAGATCGGGTCATAGACCGAGCCCGGATGCACGCAACGATCGCCTTCCAGAACGGCGCGGAATTTCGCACGCCTATTGCTCCAATCCATTCTCGTGTCTCCTCAAGATAGGTTCATGTTTTATTGCGATAGGTCGTCCCGGATTTGATTTACGGGAGCTCGGTTAATTTTTATCCCGACCTATGTCGCCGCTTCCCGGCCGAGCAGCGCGAGAGCCGGGATCTCGATCAAACGTCATCACATCATCTCCAGGAGACCCCGGATAGCCACTTCGCGACTTCCGGGGAGCGGTGTTGGTGATTGGGAATAACGGTTGTCATTTGTGCTCTCAGCTAAATCTGAAACCGAGCGCACTCAGTTCCTCACGCAATCGATCACGCAGGGGTGGGTGGAACTTGCTGTCCATATCCCGGCTCCAGGAGTCATCCGTGGTATCGCGGCCAGTACCGCGATAATGCTTGGCCAATTCCACATCATAGGCCGCGACCGTAGAGGCCGCATCCGAGGCACCTCGGGTTTGGCCGTATTGCTCATAATGAACCACCGACGTGTATTCCATCCGGGGCTTAAGCGGCGGTACCTCGTCGGGATATCCAAGACACATCCCGAACACGCAGTAGACCAGCTCCGGCAAGCCGAGGATGCGTGCGGTCTCGACCGCGTTGTTGCGCACGCCGCCGATCATTACACCCTTCAGGCCAAGCGACTCAGCCGCTAGATAGGCCGACATACCGACCAGCGCCGCGTCGATCGAGGAGACCAAACTGGTTTCCATATTGTTGTTGGCAATCGTATGACCGTTCGTCTCCATCGCCCGTTCGATCCGGGTCAGATCGGCGCAGAATGCCAGGAATACCGGCGTCTCGGCGACATGGCGTTGCTTTCCTGCGACACCGGAAAGACGGCGTTTGGTCTCCTCATCACGCACGATGACGACGCTGTAGGATTGTATGTTGGAAGAGGTTGGCGCCCGGAAGGCGGCACGAAGCACGGCTTCCACCGTCTCTTCTGCAACCACATCATCGGTATATTTGCGCACGCTGACGCGTTGGTGCAGCAATTCGATTGTTTCCGAAGTCGGGGCCGTAGCCTCAGAGCGAGACTGGGCCGCAGAGATCTGCTGGGACATGGGTCGGGTGATCCTACTGGAAAAAGAAGAATTCTTGCGCGCATCTTGGCGAGTGGGGTGACGAGGCGCAATCCTAACCGGTCGGTTATTCCACATTCTGCGGGATCGCTTGCCGTAAGCAGGTATCCGGACATAGGCTATGCTCGCAGCCCATCCGAGGAGAGACAAATGGCGAAGACCTATGATCGCGCGCAAGAAGATGTCGGCAATTTCGCAATGTTGGAGCATGTCAATCTCTGGCAACCGGATCAGCGACTTGCCACGCTGTTCTACATCGTCGGACTGGAACTGACCCGCGACCCCTTCCTGATGGTCGGGCTTGAGAACATGTGGGTCAATATCGGGCGCAATCAGGTCCACCTACCAAGCCAAGGCACGCAGCGGCTTAGAGGATCAATAGGGCTCGTACTGCCGGATCTGGCCCGAGTTGAGGCGGCGCTCCAGGGCGTCTCCGAGGCGTTGGCGGATACCGAGTTCACCTTTACCGCCGCCAATGACCGGATCGAAGCGACCTGTCCTTGGGGCAACCGCTTCATCTGCCATGCCCCGGCCGAAGAGTTCGGCCCAGCAGATCTTTC
>JABIRP010000353.1 GCA_018699735.1 Rhodospirillaceae bacterium
AGTTCTAAAAATTCGACCAGCCTGTCGATCCGGGCAAGTGCGCGTTATGCACCAAGAACGGGTATCTGTTGGCCTCTGTGCGGTACTTGTCCTCGGTCGTCGGCCACCAATAAGTTATTACCTTGGTCATTGCTTCAGCGAATTCAGCAAGGCCTCGGCGTCAATCAAATCCATTGTGTCAAAACCTTCGGTGAACCAGTCATGGATCGGTTGCAAAAGGTTACGAGCATCGCCTATCTTTGCTTTTTGCGCCCACAAACGCGCGAGCCTTGTGGAGGTCCGAAGCTCCCAGGATTTGGCGCCCTGGTTTTGGGCAATTTCCAATGATTTGAAAAAGAGTTTTTCCGCCTCCGTCGTATCATCTAGTCCACGCACAAAGATCAGCAACTCACCTTTCAGCCGGTAGAGTTCTGCCTCGAACAATCGCTCGTTCGTGCGGTCCACATGCTCCATCGCCTCGTCCAAAAGAGCGAGAGCTTTAACGTACTGACCGTTGGCGGCGTGAACCTCAATCATCTGAGCCATAGCGAGTGGCAGATGGAGAGAGGTTCCTGTTACCCGTAGATCCTCCAATCCCGTTTCCGCCAATGCTATCGCGTCGCCATGCGCGCCCTGGAGGGACGCAATCCATCCCGCCTGGATCGTCCCAACCGCCTTCCATAGGGCCAAGCCCTGCTCGTTGGCCAAACTCAAAAGCGCGGTATTGCTGGTGACGGCGGCGTCCAGATCGCGCCGAGTATGCGCGATCATCACGGCGCCGTAGAAGAGCACGTAGGCCATCGTGTTCGCATGGTTGATTTCTCTGGAGTGGTCGACTGCGGCCTTGACCAGGGCGGAAGCCTGATCGGCGTAACCCATTAGATGCAACGTGCTGGCCTGGAACGCCATGCTGGCGGATTTGGGGTTTTGCCCAAATTGGTATGTCGAGTCCTTGTGTTGCTCGTCATCGTACAAACCGATAGCCGTCTCGAATTCGGATCTTGCTGGCCCAAGTTCACCGCGGAAATAGTGGCTGACCGCCGTAATCCGGTGGCCCAGGACTTTTGGCAAGGATTCGTCCTGGGCATCTGCCATTTCCAGAAACCGATGCGCAAGATCCCGCGCCTCGTCGATTTTCGAGCCGATGAGATTGAAAACCCACTGCTGGTATAATACCGGAAACATCAGCGAGGGATCTTCAACCCTATTCGAAAGTTCCTGCGCGCGTTTGAACACCGCGCCGGTTTCCACAGCACCGTAGCCCTTGGTGGCAATCAACGGGCCGGCAAGCATCGTTTGCAGCTTGAGCTCACGAAGCGCCGATGCGTCATCGTCGGGCATTGCGCCGATAATGCTGATGCCGAAATTCAAATGCGCGATCGCCTCGGCGTTGGCGGACCGCTCAATCGACCTCTGGCCGGCCGTCTGCCAATAGTCGACCGCGCGATCTCTAACATTCGCTTCGCTGTAGTGATGGGCCAGAAGTTCGGGGTGGGCTTCGACGATATCCGGGAACTTCGTCTCCAGGAGCTCGGCGACCTGCTGGTGATAGTGTTGCCGCGGACGACGCAGGAGCGATCCGTAGGCGGCGTCCTTCACCAACGCATGTTTGAAGACATACCGGGCATGCGGTGGTCGACCGCGCTGGTAAAGCAGTTCAGACTCGACCAATTGGCCCAATCCCTCCCGCAAGGTCGCGTCGCTGATGTTTGACAGACCCGAGATCATTTCATAGGCGAACTCGCGACCCAGGACCGAACCGATTTGTGCGAGTTCTCGCACCTGCGGTAGGTGATCCAGGCGGGCCATGAGCGATTCTTGCAGAGTATCGGGGATCGACAGCGATGATAGCGGTCCGGCCAGTTCGAAGTGATCGCCCGCATCGTGCAGGATATCGGATTCAAGGATGGTCTTGGTCAGCTCCTCGACATAAAGCGGCACACCATCGGTTTTGGTGACGATGTGATCTACGACTTCTTCCGGCAGAGGTTTAGCGCCGGCTATGCGCGTGACCAGCGCCTCGGCATGAGGACGCTCAAGACGATTGAGCGTGATTGGGGTGATGTAGGAGCGTGCTGGCCAAGGCGAGATAAATTCCGGCCGGGCTGTGGCGATGACCAGAAGCGCAGCGGTTGGGGCCTGTTCAATCAGCAGGCCCAGAAACTCCAAAGTCGAAGGATCGGCCCAATGCAAATCCTCCCAAAGCGTCAGAAGTGGTTGATGCTCGGCTGTCTCAAGCAAGATTGCGATCAACGTATCTTGCGTTTGTCGTTTTAGCTGCTGCGGCGTTATCTCGATCGCTGGATATCGGTCGCTCGGCACTTGTAACGAGAGAACAGACGCGATGAGTGGGACGGATTCACCTAGCGGCTGATCGTACCTTTCCAGTGTGGCCTCCAGCTTCGTCAGTTTGGCTTCGCTGTCGTCTTCCGGGCGCCATTTGGCCAACCGCTTGAGATATCCGATCATCGGATAAAGCGCGCTACTCGCGTGATAGGGTGAACAGCGAAAGGTAATGCGTTCCAACCCCTCTTGTCGGGCTTCGGCCTTTAGCCCGTCGATTAATACGCTTTTCCCTATCCCGGCCTCGCCACTGATCGTGACAACCTGGCCGCGTCCTTCCTCCCTTGTACTGGCCCAGGCTCGGCGCAATAGCCCGGTTTCCTCGTCTCGGCCGACCAAATTCGGCACTTCGGCCGCCCCATCCGTCTCATCGTCATCAACATCATCGACTAGGTCATCGACCATGCCTACAACGCCCCAAGTCTGGACCTGACCGGCAATACCCTTGAGGCCGTGTGAGCCAAGGTCTTGGTAAACAAAGGCGTCACCAGTCAGCTCCCTGGTTAAGCCACCAATCACCAAACCGTTGCGTTCGGCCACTCCCTGCAAACGAGCCGCCATGTTCGGCGCCTCGCCGATGACGGTCCGTTCTTGTGCCATGCCTTCGCCGACGATCTCGCCGACCATTACCATGCCGGTCGCAACGCCGATCCGAACCGCGATATCGATCCCTTTATCGCGGCCCATGGTCCGGTTTAACGCCAGGATCGCTTCAATGATGGCCAGTCCGCTCCTCACAGCGCGCTCGGCGTTGCGCTCGAGGGATTTTGGGTAGCCAAAATACACCAGGATGCCATCGCCCATATATTTGGCGACGAAGCCTCCGTACTCTTGGATTAACTTGGTGCAAGTTTCCTGATAGGAACGGATGACGTCTTGCAGGTCTTCTGGATCGAGCTTGGTCGAGAGTTCGGTGGAATCCGCAAGATCGCAAAACATCACAGTCAGTGGCCTGCGCTCCGCCTCGGTTGATAGCGGCGCGGCACCCGTGTCAGCGTTGGCCGGCGCCGATTGCCCAACGCGTGATGTTGGTTCAGTCGGTTTGATAGCGCTCGGCGGATTGAGGGGCGGGAGCAGGCTTGCCGTTGAAGGTGTGTCAGCCGCTGGCCCACCACCAACCCAAACAAGATACTCACCATCGCGATCACTCGCCCACCGTCGGACCACGATGAGTTCATGACGCAAGGCTTCCAGTTTTTCGTCATCCAGATCCATTTCCAGCCGAATCCAACGGTAGGAAACCTGTCGCTCGTTCAACAAGCGCCAGACGATTTTTTTGAGTGCGAGTCGGATGTTCAAGAATTCAGACTTTCATCTCAAGTTAAACAGCAATTAAGGCTGTGGAAAATCCGGGCGCACCTTGGATCCTCCACAAATCTATGTCGATTTTGAAAGGAGCGCAAAACACCAGTCCGCCAACTTGTCAGGCCGCTTTCGGTGTGCTGACCAGATTGGCGTTGCCGCTGCCTGAGCTTTGAGTGTAGGGGCCGTACTGTAGGCCCACCAGGTCACCGGAACTCTCACGCATCGCCTCCATTGCACCCAGCATGGTGTAGAGGATGCGGCCACCCATTTCGGCGGTGGCATCGATCACGTAACGCGGTGCAAATGCCAACAAGCCATCGAGGTCGCCGGCCTCGACCAACTCGATGAACTGGCGGTCGAGGGCCTGTTCGGGATCCGTCGGCCAAAGGGCTGGGCCGCGCCGCACCTTGTGTGCCAGCGCGCAACTGGCGACGAAGACGACCTGTTGGCCGCGGTCCACGGCGACTTTGTGGATCAATCTGCCGACTTGCCGATTTTCTTCCAGATCAGAGCAAACGACCGTCGGCAACGGCACGAACGGGATCTCGCCATTCGGGTCGATATGTTTGATCGGAAGCATGGTGCCGTAATCAAAACGGAAGTTGGGATTGTTGTTGACGCCGCAGGGCACATCCAGACCCTTAATCGCGTCTGTCAGGGCATTGGCGAAACCCGGCTCACCGGTACGCTTGTAAGGAATTCCAGCGAACAAATCCGGGGCCTCGTCGGCGATGCAGACGCCTTCATGCACCGCGTGACTGGCGGCATACCACGGGAAGGTGCTGACCCAATGGGCCGATTGCAACACGATCACGTCGGGCTTCAGAGCACGAATGACCTCGCCCATTTCGTACTGACTTTGGATCAGGGGTTTGACGAAATCCGGCGCGTTTTCCGGGTCACCCATGCGTGGGGTGTGGGGGGCCAATACGCTCGCAATTACACCTCCAGCCATGGCCGGTCTCCTCAGAATTTAAGGTTCAAAGCTTGATGCACACGTTACGCAACTCGGTGTAGAACTCCAGCGAATGGACGCCGCCCTCGCGCCCGATGCCCGACTGCTTGGATCCGCCGAACGGTGTGCGCAAATCGCGCAAGAACCAGCTGTTCACCCATATGATCCCGGCCTCCATTTTGCTCGCGACCCTATGGGCACGGCTCAAATTCTCGGTCCAGATCGCACAGGCTAGTCCATAGGGCGTCTCGTTGGCGAGACGGACCACTTCGTCCTCCGCATCAAAGGGTTGGATATGGCAGCAGGGGCCGAATATTTCCTCGCGCACGATGGCGCTATTTTCGCCTAGGCCGGTCCAAATCGTCGGCTCGACCCAGGCGCCGTTCGCCTGTTCACCCGGCATATCAGGCACGCCGCCACCGGTGATGACGATCGCGCCCTCGATCTTGGCTTTCTCGTAGTAAGACAGCACCTTTTCCTGATGCTCCTTGGAAATCAACGGGCCGAGATTGACGCTGTCGTCATCTGGGGCACCCAGTTTCAGCTTTTCCGCTGCCGCCTTCAAACGGGCGACAAACTCGTCAAAGATCGGCCGCTCGACATAGACCCGCTCGGTGCCGAGGCAGACCTGGCCGCAATTCGCAAAGACCGAACGCATGGTGCCTTCGATCGCCTTGTCTAGGTCGCAATCGGCGAAGATCAAGGCCGGGTTCTTGCCGCCAAGCTCGAACGAGACGTCGCGAACACCGACTGCCGCCTCGCGCATGATCGCTTCGCCAGTGCGGGTTTCGCCGGTGAAGGTTATGGCGTCGACGCCCGGATGGCGGGTCAGGAACTCGCCAGCAGAATTCGACCCGAAGCCGTGGACGACATTGAAGACGCCGGCTGGAATGCCAACCTCATTCATCACTTCGCCCAGCAGGGTCGTCGTCGCCGGGGTTTCTTCCGACGGCTTGACAACCACGGTGTTGCCGCAGGCCAGCGCCGGGCCAACCTTCCAGGTCATCAGCAGCAAAGGCAGGTTCCACGGGCTGATCACGCCGATCACACCTTTCGGCACCCGGATAGCGTAGTTCAATGCGCCGGTACCATCGGGGGTATCGAGGTGAAAACTCTCGGTCGCTTCGCCTTTTACCGCGTCGGCGAAGACCGAGAAATTGGCGGCGCCGCGCGGGATGTCGATATGGCTGGCTAGCGAGCGTGGCTTGCCTGTATCGGCAATTTCAGCGTCGAGGAACTCGTCGAAACGCCGGTTGATGCCGGCCGCGACCGCGTGCAGTAGTTCCGAGCGCTTGGCTGTCGCCATGCTACCCCATTCGCCGTCAAGCGCGCCACGCGCGGCGCTGACCGCTGCGTCGATCTCGGCCTCGCCGCCCTCATGCACCATGCCGATTAACGACAGATCGACCGGCGAGCGGTTCTCGAAGGTTTTTCCGCTGGCGCTCGATACGAATGCGCCGTTGATGAAATGCTTGAATTCGCCCATCGTGCCCTTGCCTGATCGATCGGATTGACTGGTCTTCTTTTAGGGATTCTTGGTCCGTGTTCGTGGCTCGGTACGGGCGCGATCCGGGTTTGGGGAGACGCTCTTCAACCCCAGACCTCGTCAGAGATTTCCTTGACCAAAAGCAACTTGGCTTTCTGCTCATCCTCGGAAATATCGTTACCCTCGACCGTGCTGGAAAACCCACATTGCGGGCTCAGAGCCAGATACTCCATGTCGACATATTTGGATGCTTCTTCGATCCGGCGCTTGATCTCGTCCTTGCTTTCGAGTGCGCGAACCTTAGTCGAGATCAGGCCGAGCACGACGGTCTTGCCCTTTGGCACGAAACGCAAAGGCTCGAAGCCGCCAGAACGCTCATCGTCGTATTCGAGGAAGTAGCCATCGACGTTCATTTCCTGGAACAACGCCTCTGCGACCGGGTCATAACCGCCTTCGGCAACCCAGGCGCTTTGGAAGTTACCGCGACACAGATGTATGCAGATCGCCATGTCGTCCGGCTTGTCGGCGATGGCGTCGTTGACCATGCGGGCATAGAGATGCGGCAGAAGGGCCGGGTCCTCGCCCATATCGCGCACGCGCTGATGCTGGGCCGGGTCGCAAAGATAGGCGAGGTTGGTGTCATCGAACTGTAGGTAGGTGCAGCCGAGCGCTCCCAAATCGGCAAGCTCGCCCTGATAGGCTTTGGCCAAGTCGCGGAAAAAATCCTCCATGTCGGGATACGCCGTCTCATCGACCGCGTTTCGACCGCCGCGGAAATGCAACATGGTCGGTGACGGGATGGCAATTTTCGGCGTGCCTTTGGTGATCGATTTGAGATATTTGAAATCCTCGGTGACGATACCGCCGCTGCGCTTCAGCTCGCCACTGACCCGCATGCTCGGTGGTGAGAACTCGATCTGAGCGGTCTTGGTGTGAAATTTGACGGGCAGGCCGCCTTTTACCTCGACGCCTTCAAGCTTCTCCAGGAAATCGATGTGGAAAAAAGTGCGGCGATGCTCGCCATCGGTGATGCCTTGCAGACCAACACTTTCCTGCATTGCTACGGCTTTTTTAATCGAAGCGTCTTCGGCGGCGCTGAGCTCGTCGGCGGAAATCTCGCCCTTGTGTCGTTTTGTGCGCGCCTCGAGCAATTCTGTTGGCCGAAGCAGGGAGCCGACATGGTCGGCTCTGAAGGGGGGATGTGCGGACATCATGGTCGCTTCCTCATTTTCGCGGATTCTCGCCAACCGGGGTGTTTGAGGCCGTTGTTTGTGAATCCTGGAGTCAGATTGGCGAGAAGCTTATTGGATCCAATAGGCTTCGACAAGACAGCATGAAGGTGTGCCCCTCAAGGTGGTTGAAGGTTAAGCGGAGGACGGTTTGGCGCCAAGCATTTCTGCGTACCGGATCGCGGCGTTGGCGTGCTCACGCATAACGCTTTCCGCGCGTGCAGCTTGCCCTGAAAGGATCGCTTCGAAAATGATCCGGTGCTGCATGTGGGCGAAGCTCAGCCGCTTATATTCGATCTCCAGATTCTCCTTGTCGATCGCAACAGATGCGACAGAGGCAAACGGCAGATTGTCGTTCCGCTTAAGTGCGACCTCGACGGCTAGGCTTCCACTGGCTGCGAGGATCGTCGAATGAAACAGAACGTTCAAATCGTGATACTCGTCGATATCGTCTTCGATGAGGTAGCCCTTGGCGAGTAACCGGTCTCCGCGGGTTAGGCAGTCCTCCAATGTGTCTTGGGTTTCGGTGCCAAGGCCGTTCTCGGTGGCCAGTCTTGAAGCCAAACCCTCAAGAACACCGCGTACCTCAATTGCATTGGCGATCTCGCTCGGATCGGTTTCGCGCACCATGTAACCGCGAGCACCGGCCTTGTGCAGCAGGCCCTCATGTTCCAGGGCGCGAAATGCCAGGCGGATCGGTGTTCGCGAGACGCCGAGCCGTTCCGATATCGGGATCTCCGCCAATCGCTGGCCCGGCGAAAGTTCGCCGCTGATAATGAGGTGCCGGAGTGTAACCAGAACCCGTTGCCCTTGCTTGCTCATGCTGCGCCGGCCGGTTGCCTAAAGTAATTTCTCCACATTAGTGCTCTCGTTTCACAAAAGCCATCTTGGCCGATTGGATCCAATTGGACTTGATCTGACTTAATAGTTTCGAGCCATCGGCGGCACGCTTGTCAGGCTGGCGTGACTTCAAAGCGGCAGTGATCGTGACCCTCACCGGCGCAACTGACCTCCTTGGAACTGAGCGCCCAGCCGAGGTCGCGGCCGACCCAGTCGAGTGCTCCAGGAAACCAACCGGCGCACATATAACAGAGTTTGCTGCCGGTTTCAGCGCCGGTACCGCCGCTCAATTCACTACCGTGGTGCAATACAAAGCAGGAGTGCTCCAGGCGCACAAAGCCCAGGCCGGTCGCGGGGTCGATGCCGGCACCGTCGAATAGTCCACCGCCGCGCTGAGACATGCGTTTCATGTAGTGATGGAAGACCGTCATACCCGACAGGCCATGCGTTTTTGCCTCGGCCTCGCACCAGGTATATGCCGACTTGTATCCGGATCGATATAGCGAGGCGGCATACGCCTCACGACCAAGGGCGGCTTCTACCTCGAGGTGGTTGTTGACGAAGGAATGGCGCGGCAAGTAGAGCATGGGCATCCCATCGGTCGACCAGATCCCGGTTTCCGGATCGACCTCGATAGGCACTTGTGGTTTAGCCATGAATTTGCCTTCCCGACTGATTGAAGGTTTTGACGCTCAACGATCATGTCGCCCGCTTTTGGTCGTGTCTATCGGCACAACGCTGCCAACAACGTAAATCGCCAATCGTCGGCGGTGTTCTGGTTGGCGACTGATATGTAACTGAGTGCGCGGGGGTGCGGGGTGGCAAATGGCTATACACGGAAATGATTTCAGTGTTTGATGATTGCACTAATTCGCCACATCAAATTCACGCAATTCGACGTGGAAGGCGGTTATGACAGGGGGCGACATGAACTCGGTTTGCCGGTTCAGGTGGGGAAACTTAAAACAAGATCGAAACAATCTTTCCAACCGGTGAACAGTGATGTGAAGGTTTACATTGAAAGACTGTGAGCATGACTGCCAGTCTTTAAACATGCGATGCTATCCAAACGGCTGACAATAACAGCCAACAAACACTAACGAGAGGGCAAGGAGTTAATATGTTGGAACAATTCGGAAATTCGAGGGCTGCTCGGACGCTTGTTGCCGCAGCGGGCCTGATGGTGGTGGCCTCGGCCGCTCAAGCAACTGACTTGACGGTCTATACCGCCGTCGAAGCGGAAGACTTGAAGAAATATGCCAAGGCATTCAACAAGACCAACCCCGACATCAATATCAAATGGGTTCGGGATTCCACCGGCATTGTTACGGCCAAATTACTGGCCGAGAAGAATAATCCGCAGGCTGATGTGGTCTGGGGCTTGGCTGCGACCAGCCTCATGCTCTTGAAAGCCGAAGGCATGACCGAACCCTATGCTCCGGTGGGCGTTGGCAAGTTGGATAAGAAGTTTGTCGATTCGGCCAATCCGCCGCATTGGACCGGTATGGACGCCTGGATCGCTTCTGTTTGCTTCAATACCGTTGAAGGCAAAAAGAACGGCCTGCCGATCCCGACCTCTTGGAAGGATCTGACCAAACCGGTCTACAAAGGTCATGTCGTGATGCCGAACCCGAACTCGTCTGGAACCGGCTTCCTGGACGTATCGAGCTGGCTGCAAATGTTTGGTGAAGAGGGTGGTTGGAAGTTCATGGACGCCCTGCACCAGAACATCAACTGGTACACGCACTCGGGCTCCAAGCCCTGCAAGCAGGCCGCCAGCGGCGAAACCCCCATCGGTATTTCCTTCGCCTTCCGCGGTGCCAAATCCAAAGCCAAGGGCGCGCCGTTGGAGATCATTCTGCCGAGCGAGGGTATTGGTTGGGACATGGAAGCGACCGCGATCATGAAAGGCACCAAGAACCTGGCAGCCGCCAAGAAGCTTGTTGATTTCACGATCACCAAGGAAGCCAACGTGATGTACAACAAGGGCTATGCCGTTGTGGCCTATCCAGGTGTCGCTAAGAAGGTGAAGCACTTCCCGGCCGGAATCTTGGAGGCCATGATCGACAACAAGTTCGAGTGGGCTGCAACCAATCGCAAGCGCATTTTGAGCAAGTGGCAGACGCGATACGATTCCAAATCCCTGCCTAAGAAATAATAGGCTAGCCTAAGTCATATTGTTGTATGGCCGTCCGGTGTTCATTGATACGCACCGGACGGTCATCGTTTTATTCTGGATATGATCGGAACTGAAGACCATGGACAGCGCCGCCAGATCATTTTTGAAAATCGAAAATCTGGTGAAAAAGTTCGGCGACTTCACGGCGCTGCAGGACATCTCTCTCGACGTTTATGACGGTGAATTTGTTTGTTTTCTGGGGCCGTCGGGGTGTGGCAAGACCACGTTGTTGCGGGCCATTGCCGGCCTGGATATTCAGACCCACGGCCGCATCGAGCAAGATGGCAAAGACATTTCCGCCCTGCCGCCGGCTGAGCGTGACTTCGGCATTGTCTTTCAATCCTATGCCTTGTTCCCCAACCTGACGGTTGAACGAAACGTTGCCTACGGCCTCGAGAACCGGAAGCTGCCAAGAGCCGAGATCGATGTCCGGGTCGCTGAGTTGCTGCAGTTGGTCGGCCTGCCCGATCAGGGCACAAAGTATCCGGCCCAGCTATCTGGCGGCCAACAGCAACGCGTGGCCTTGGCCCGCGCCATGGCGACGTCGCCGGGATTGCTGTTGTTGGATGAACCGCTGAGCGCGCTGGATGCGCGTGTGCGCGTCCATTTGCGCACCGAGATCAAGGATCTGCAGCGCCGCCTGGGTGTGACCACCATCATGGTGACCCACGATCAAGAGGAAGCCCTGACCATGGCCGATCGGATCGTTGTCATGAACCATGGGGTCATTGACCAGGTTGGGACGCCGCAGGAAATCTATGGGTCGCCCGCGACATCTTTCGTTGCCGACTTCATCGGATCCATGAATTTTATCCCAGGAACAGTGGCGGCGAAGGGGCGCGTGACAGTTGGCGATTTCCCACTCGACTGCGACACCACCGGGTTTAACGAAGGAGACGCAATTACGGTCTCGATCCGCCCAGAGGATATCAATGCTCAGGATATGGAGCATGACGACAATGTCGTCGATGGCGAAATCACGCATCTGCAATTCATGGGATCGTTTTATCGCGCTGAGTTGGGCGGGGCGGCATTCTCCGGCCATGACGTGCAGGCGGACTTCTCGGTTAATTTGGTGCGCCGCAAGAACGTGGTATTGGGCTCGAAATTGCCGATCCGACTGCCGGCTGATCATATTCAATTATATCCCCCGGTCGAAGACTAGATCATGGCCGACGCCAGCCTGACCGCTCAAACCTCAGACCGCGCCATCGTTCGGCCGAAACTGAGCCGTGACGATTGGATCATGCGAACGGTCATGGTCGCGATCGGTGTGTTTTTGTTGATTGCCGTACTCTTGCCGCTCTACACGATGATGTCGAAAAGCGTAGAGAACAAGGACGGTGGATTTGTCGGATTCGCGAATTTCGCCGAGTACTTCTCTACGCCGGCATTGTTCAATTCCGCTTTTAACAGCCTGTCGATCTCCATCTTGGCGACCTTGATCATCCTGGTTGTAACGTTCATTTACGGGTACGCGCTGACACGGACCTGCATGCCGTTCAAATGGTTCTTCAAACTCGTGGCCATGGTGCCCTTGCTGACGCCGTCGTTGCTGGGCGGGATCTCCCTGATTTACTGGTTCGGCAATCAGGGGGTCCTGAAAGATCTGTTGTTTGGCGAGAAAATCTACGGCCCGATCGGCATCACCATGGGATCATCTTACTGGGTCTTTCCACATGCCTTGATGATCGTGATCACCGCACTTTCGATTACCGACGCCCGGCTTTATGAAGCGGCGGAAGCGCTTAGAACCAGTAAGCTGAAGACGTTTCTCACCGTGACGATCCCAGGCTGTAAATATGGTCTGATCAGCGCTGGTTTCGTCGTCTTTACCTTGGTGTTCACGGATTTCGGTGTGCCCAAGGTGATCGGCGGCAACTACAACATGCTGGCCACCGATATCTACAAACAGGTGATCGGTCAGCAGAACTTTCAAATGGGTGCGGTTGTCTCGGTCGTCTTGTTGGTGCCGGCAATTATAGCCTTCTCCGTCGACCGTATCGTTCAGCGCAAACAAGTCGCCCTGCTCTCGGCGCGCGCGGTCCCCTATACCCCGAAGCCGAGCCGGGGCCGCGATATGTCGATGCTGGCTTTCTGTTCGGTTATCGCGCTCATCATTATTGCCATGATCGGCATGGCTCAATACGCGGCGCTGGTGACCTTCTGGCCGTATAATTTGGAGTTTTCTCTGAACAACTATGACTTCGATGTCATGGATGGCGGCGGTTGGGAGGCGTTTTGGAACTCCATCGAGATGGCGCTGTACACCGCCTTCTTCGGAACCATCATCGTGTTTACCGGCGCTTATTTGATGGAGAAGGGCCGGGGATTCACTGTCGGGCGTTCGGCCTTTCACATGGTGGCAATGGCACCTCTGGCCGTGCCGGGAATGGTCTTGGGATTGGCGTATATTTTCTTTTTCAACAATCCCGCCAACCCATTCAATTTCATCTATGGCACCATGGGGATCCTGGTGGTCGCAACAGTTGTCCACTTCTATACGGTTAGCCACCTGACGGCGGTTACGGCGCTCAAGCAAATGGACCCGGAATTCGAATCCGTCTCGGCTTCGTTAAAGGCGCCGTTCTACAAGACGTTCGCCAAAGTGACTGTGCCGGTATGCATGCCGGCCGTCTTCGACATTTCGATCTATCTGTTCCTTAACGCCATGACCACGGTTTCAGCGGTGGTCTTCCTGTATTCCTCCGACACGACGCTGGCGTCTGTGGCGGTCTTGAATATGGATGATGCCGGTGATGTGGCGCCGGCTGCGGCCATGGCCATGATGATCGCCTACACCTGCGCCGCCATGCGAATTGTTCAGGTCGTCTTGACCCGCGGAATTGCGATCAAGACCCAGGCTTGGCGAAATCAGTAAGAACAACTCATAAGTAAAATCGATATATTTTATTATTTATAGCGATTTGCCTTATCCATTGGCTTGCTGTCAGATAGCGCATAATTCGCTCAGAGATTCCGATCAAATCAGGAGAAACGACCAATGCCGATGGCATCAGATTATGTTTACCAGCGTTCCTATCGAGGCAAAGTTCAGGGCGTCGTCCTCGACTGGAGCGGCACGACCGCCGACGCCTATGTGATTGCCCCGGCAGTCGTCTTTGTTGAGGTGTTCAAGCGCCAGGGTGTCGAGATTTCGATGCTGGAAGCACGCGGCCCCATGGGCTTGCGCAAGGACTTGCACATCAAGGCGCTGACGGAAGTGCCAGAAATTCGCGCGCGTTGGAAAGAGATCAAAGGGTCTGAGCCGACCCAGGCCGACGTGGATGCCATGTTCACGGATTTCGTGCCATTGCAGATCGAGTGTCTGCCGGAATATACCCCTCTGCTGCCCGGTGTCGCCGAGGTCACGCAGAAGATGCAGGCCGACGGTTTGAAACTTGGTGTGTCGACCGGCTTCATCCGGCCGATGGTCGACGTCCTGTTGGCGGCTGCAAAGAAGCAGGGCTTCAACCCGGATGCTACAGTGGCCGGTGATGAGGTCATGCATGGCGCCCGGCCAAAGCCGTTTATGGTCTACCGGAACCTCGATTTGATGGACATCCATCCGATCCAGTCGGTGGTCAAGGTCGACGACACCGCTTCGGGCGTCGGGGAAGCGTTGGAGGCCGGTTGCTGGGGCGTTGGTGTGTCGCTGTACAGCAACTACATGGATATCAATACCATTGCGGAAGCCGAAGCGATGCCGGCGGAAGAGATTGCCCGGCGCAATGCTTTGACGGCGGAGATTTTGCGCAAGACTGGCGCGCATTACGTCATCGATAGCATCGTCGATCTACCGGCGGTCATCGACGACATCAACACCCGTTTGGCGCGCGGCGAGCGGCCGTAGCCCGCAGCGGATGCGTTAGAGGCGAAAGCGATGGATCAGGCCGAACGCGCCCTGGCAGTATTCCCGGCGGGAATCGCCAACGGCGAGTTCGGCCTGCCCGCCGAACAACTGGTCGTCATGGCGCGTGGCGAGGGCTGCCACCTATGGGATACTGGCGGCCGGGAGTATCTCGATTTCTCGCTCGGCTGGGGGTCCTGTCTGGTCGGGCATGCGCGGCCGGAAATCGTCGAAGCGGTTCAGGCCCAAGCGGCGATGGGCTCCAACTTTGCTTACCTGAACACCCATGTTTTGGATCTGGCTGAGGAAATCTGCCGGATCAGTCCAGCCAGCCAAAGGCTCCGGTTCTGTGCCTCAGGCACGGAAGCGACGATGTATTGCCAACGCCTTGCACGCGGCTTTACCGGCAAGACCAAAATTCTGAAGTTCGAGGGCGCCTATCACGGTGCCAACGAAGCCGGGGTAACCAGCTTATTTGCGCAAAAAGACCTGGATTACCCGCAACCGGAACTGACCAGCGCCGGTACGCCGGCGGCGGCATACCAACTGCTGGTCGCGCCGTACAACGATCTGGGCAAGACGGCTTCCATCATTGCTGACAACAGGAATGAACTGGCCGGCGTGATCATGGAGCCGCTACAGCGCTGTACACCGCCGAAAGAGGGATTTCTGGAAGGCGTGCGCCAATTGTGCACCGATCATGGCATCGTCCTGATCTATGACGAAGTGGTAACCGGGTTCCGTCTCGCCTATGGCGGGGCGCAGGAGTATTACGGCGTCACCCCCGACCTGGTGGCCTATGGGAAGGCGCTGGGCGGTGGATATCCCATTGGTGCCTTTGGCGGCCGTGCGGACATCATGGAAATGACCAACGAGCACCGCATCGGCGGCGAAGATTATGTGTGGATGGCATCCACACTTGGTGGCAATCCGGTCTCGGCTGCTGCTGCGATGGCGGCGCTGTCGGTGTTTCGTCAGCCAGGCACCTACGAGCGCCTGCATGGGCTGGGCAATTATCTCCGAGCCGGCATGCGTAGGGTGTTGCGTGATCATCAGGAAACCGCTCAGGTCATAGGCGATGGCCCATTGGCCCAGGTGGTGTTCAGCGGCGATGCGGTTTTCGACTATCGATCGACAAAGAAGGGGGATTCAGCGCGGGGCCGAGCCTGCATGCTGAAATTGTTTGAAAGCGGCGTCTTTCTTAACCCCATGGGGACCAAGCTGTATCTCTCGCTGGCCCATGATGAAACCATCTGCGACCAGTTCCTGGACAGGTTCTCCGACGCACTCTCCGTGACCAAGGCGTAACCACAATGCCAAACAAGAAACTACCAACCCAGGCCCGTGTCGTCATCGTCGGCGGCGGGATCGTCGGCTGTTCCGTTGCCTACCACCTGACCAAACTGGGGTGGAAGGATGTTGTCCTGTTGGAGCAGGGGCGGTTGAGCGGTGGCACCACGTGGCATGCCGCCGGCCTGGTCGGCCAGTTGCGGGCCCAGGAAAACATGACGCGACTGATCCAATACAGCACAGATCTATATGAGAGCCTGGAGGAGGAAACCGGCCTTGCGACTGGCTGGAAGCGTACCGGCAGTGTCATCATTGCCCGTACCGAAGAGCGCATGACGGTGATCAAACGCACCGCCGCCGTCGCTGCTGCTTACGGTATCGAAGCGGACATCATTTCGGCCAAACAGGCGCAGGATAAGTGGCCAATTATGCAAGTCGACGATGTGGTCGGCGGTGTCTGGCTACCGGGCGACGGCAAGGCCAACCCAGCCGATATCACCCAGGCCTTGGCCAAAGGCGCCCGCAATCGCGGCGCCATGATATTCGAGAAAACCCGGGTTACCGGTGTTGCCACCGCGAACGGCATTGCGACCGGTGTGCAAACGGCGGACGGCGATATTGCCTGTGAGGTGGTGATCAATTGCGCCGGTCAATGGGCGCGGCAGTTCGGCCGGTTGGCTGGTGTGACCGTGCCGCTCTATTCCGCGGAACATATGTACATCGTCACCAAGCCGATCGAGGGTGTGCCCCGAGACATGGCAATGCTGCGTGATCCCGACGGCTATATCTATGGCAAAGAGGAAGTCGGCGGCCTGGTCCTCGGTGGCTTCGAGCCGGATGCCAAGCCCTGGGGCATGGACGGCATTCCAGATGAGTTCGAATTCACCTTGTTGCCGGACGATTGGGATCAATTCGGTATCCTGATGGAGAACGCGTTGCATCGGATCCCGGCCCTGGCTGAGGCGGAGGTGCGGCAGTTCATTAACGGCCCGGAGAGCTTTACCCCCGACAGCAACTACATCCTGGGCGAGGCGCCGGAACTAAAGAACTATTATGTCGGCGCCGGCTTCAACTCCATGGGCATTGCGAGCGCTGGCGGTGCCGGCAAGGCGCTGGCGGAGTGGGTCGTCAATGGCGAGCCGACCATGGATCTTTGGCCGGTCGATATTCGCCGTTTCGCGCATTTCCAAGGCAATGACAAATGGCTCGGTGAACGGGTTGGGGAGACCCTGGGCACCCATTACGCCATGCCCTGGCCGAACCGGGAGATGCTGACAGCACGTCCGTTCCGTCGCTCTCCGGTCTACCACCTGCTGCAAGCGAAGGGTGCCTGCTTCGGATCCAAGATGGGTTGGGAGCGCGCGGTCTGGTTCGCACCGAATGGCGAACAGCCTGAGATGGAATACGCCTTCGGCCGGCAGAACTGGTTCGAGTATCGTGCCGCAGAACACCGTGCTGCCCGGGAAGCCGTCGCCGTCTTCGATCAAACCTCGTTCTCGAAATTCCAAATCGAGGGGCGTGATGCGGAAGCGGTCTTGCAGCGCCTCTGTGCCAACAACATGGCCGTCGAACCTGGGGTTTGCGTCTATACCGGGATGTTGAACGAACGCGGCGGTTATGAAAGCGATGTCACCGTCACCCGGCTGTCCGAGGACAAGTATTTCATGGTCTCCGGCTCGGCCCAGACCACGCGAGACATGGGCTGGATCAAGAGCAATATCCCGGACGGATCCCATTGTGTCGTGACCGATGTCAGCTCTGGCTATGCCGTCTTCGGTGTAATGGGACCAAACGCCCGGGACCTGCTATCCCGCCTGACCGACGCAGACCTGAGCAGCGAGGCCTTTCCATTTTCCACCATGCAGCGGATCAGCATCGGCTACGCCACGGCCTGGGCATTTCGGATGACCTATGTGGGCGAGTTGGGCTGGGAGCTATATGTACCGGCCGAATTCGCCGTCGGCGTCTACGAAGCGCTTTTAGCGGCGGGCGTGGACCTTGGTTTGCGGGATGCCGGGTATTACGCGATCGATAGCCTGCGCATCGAGAAAGGCTTTCGCGCCTGGGGGCATGAGCTGACACCGGATACAACGCCGTTCCAGGCTGGGTTGAGCTTCGCCGTCGACTTAGACAAACCATTTCCCTTTATCGGCCGGGACGCCTTGCTTGCGGCGAAGGGACAGCCGCTGACCAAGCGGGTCCTGCATTTTACCCTGGGCGACAGCGAGCCCATTTTATGGGGCGGTGAGCTCATTCTGCTCGACGGCAATCCGGTCGGAAAAATCGACTCCGGCAGCTACGGCCATACCCTGGGGGCCTCCGTCGGCTTGGGCTATATCCGCCATGATGCGGGCGTCGACACGGCCCTGATCGAGGCTGGCGGTTTCGAGATCGACGTCGCGGGTGAACGTCATATCGCAACGGCACGCCTGCGGACCCCCTACGATCCAAAAGCCGAACGTGTGAAAGTTTAGGGAGATCTGAGATGCGCGCGGGCTACATCCAGGAAGGCCTTGATAATTCGCAGGTTCGCCCGTTCTTTCAGGCAGACGATGGATTCAGTCATGACCGCCTTGCCGTCGCTTAACTCAATGCTGGTCAGACGTTCGTCATGCCCGAACTCCGGCTCGGAAACGATGCCGACGCCAAGACCGGCGGCAACCGCTTCGCGCGACGCTTCCCGACCCTCCACATTCAATACCAAGGGTGGTTTGATCTTGAGACGATCCAGCTCCTGCTCGGTAATGCGCCGGGTGGCGGAGCCAGGCTCCCGCAGTACCAGGGTTTCCTGGCTTAACTCTGTAAGGGTGATTTTCTTCCGTTTCGCCCATTTATGGTCCTTGCGCACAAAGGCGACCATGCGATCGGCGCGAAGCGGCATGACCAATAACCGCTCGTCGTCCGGCGCCTCGCCCAGTTCGCCAATGTCGGCGCCATATTCGAGCAATTGTGTCAGCACTTCATTGGAATTGCCCTGGGTCAAAGAGATCTGTACCCCGGGATATTCGGCCTGGAACGCGGCGATCACCTCGACGATATGGAAGGGGGCGCCGAGGGCAATTTTCAGGTTGCCAGCGCGGAGCGCCTGGCTTTCCTGCAGTAGCTCTATCGCCTCGTCTTCCAGTTCGAACTGCCGCCGAGTGATTTCCAACAAGCGCACACCGAGTTCGGTCGGGAACACCGTGCGCTTGTGGCGATGGAATAGCTGCACGTCGAAACGCTGTTCCAGCTTGCGCACATGGTCGGAGACGGCCGGCTGCGTCAGACCCAGTCTATTCGCCGCCTTGGTAAATCCGCCGTGGCTGGCGACCGCATGGAAGGCCCGAAGCTGGGTTGAATACATCGAGAAAACCTTTCGTTTGGCCCAATATCAGCGATTTTACTTATGTTTAAATTTTCCGCATTGATGAGGCAAGGGCGATGACCAAACCAGTGCAAACCGAAGGCGATATAAATTCTTCCGCTCGCAGGCAGGCTTGGGCCGAGGCGAATGTGTCGGAGGCCATGCAAGCGACGCTGAAACGGGACGCCGACGCATTCCTCCACCAGTCGGTTTCCAGTCCCTGCCTGTCCGTCATCAAGAAGGCCGAGGGGATTTTCATCGAAGATGCGGACGGCCGCCGCTTCATGGATTTCCACGGCAACAACGTGCATCACATCGGCTATGGCCATCCGCGCCTGAAGCAGGCCATTGCCCGCCAGATGGATGAGCTGTCCTTTGCGCCCCGAAGATTTGCGTGTGAACCGGCGATCGAGCTTGCCGAGAAATTGGCGGCGATCTCGCCAGGTGACTTGGGCAAAGTGCTGTTTTCGACCGGTGGCTCGGACGGGGTGGAAATCGCCCTGAAAGTCGCACGGGCCGCCACCGGCCGCTTCAAGACGCTTTCGTTTTGGGACGCCTTTCATGGTGCCGGGTTCGGTGCTGCCAGTGTCGGCGGCGAACAGTTGTTTCGCGGTGGGCCGATCGGGCCGCTGTTGCCAGGCGCGGAGCATGTCGCCCCATTCGCCTGTTATCGCTGTCCGTATGGTCACGATGCAAGGCCCGATGGAACCCCGGACCTGGACGCTTGCAAGATGGCCTGCGCCAATATGGTTCGCTACGGGCTGGAGCGAGAAGGCGATGTTGCAGCCGTAATCGCGGAGCCGGCTCGCGCGGTCCCGTATCTGCCGCCGCCCGGATTTTGGTCGGCGGTGCGCCAGGCCTGCGACGACCACGGCGCGCTGCTGATATTCGACGAAATCCCAACCGGCCTTGGCAAGACCGGTCGCATGTTCGCCTGCGATCACGACGGTGTCGTGCCCGACATATTGGTCATGGGCAAGGCTCTTGGCGGTGGCATTCTACCGATCGCCGCCACACTCTGCCGGCCCCATCTGGATGTGGCTGGCGACTACGCCTTTGGCCACTACACCCATGAGAAAAACCCAGTTACGACCCGCGCAGCACTGACCACGATCGAGATAATCGAGGATGAAGGTCTGGTTGAACAGGCCGCGTCTGTTGGCGCTCATGCCCTCGTGCGTCTACAGGAAATGCAACGCCGGCATCGCGTGATCGGCGATGTTCGGGGGCGCGGGTTATTGATCGGTCTCGATCTGGTGCAAGACCGCGACAGCAAGGAGCCGGCAAATGATGTGGCCGAGGCTGTGCTCTACCGCGCACTGGATCTGGGGCTCAGTTTCAAGACCACCATGGGCAACGTGCTGACTTTGACGCCGCCGCTCACCACCACAAAATCGCAGATGGATGACGCGCTCAATATCCTTGATCGGGCCTTGAGCGAAACCACCTCCGTTTCATGAGAGAAGACACAACCATGCAAGATCAGGTCCGAGACGCTTATCTGCTGACCCCCGGCCCGCTGACTACGTCGCGCCAGACTAAAGAAGCAATGCTTCGCGATTGGGGCTCGTGGGATGCTGAGTTCAACGAGGTCACGGCCGATATCCGCCGCCGCCTGGTGGCGATGTGCGATGGCGGTGATGACTATGACTGCGTGCCAATTCAGGGCAGCGGAACTTTCGCGATCGAGGCGGCTTTGGGCAGTTTCATTCCCAAGGATGGCAAGGTCTTGGTTTTGATGAATGGCGCCTATGGCCAGCGGGCCTTGAAAACCCTGGACTATATCGGCCGCGCCGGTGTCGGCTTGGACAAGGGCGATTACCTGCCGCCGCGGGGGGATGAGGTCGCCAGTATCCTGGCCGAAGACCCAGAGATTACCCATGTTGTGGCGATCCACTGCGAGACCAGCTCTGGAATTCTCAATCCCCTGTCGGAGATATCGCAGGCGGTCCATACGGCGGGTCGCAAACTGATTATCGATTCGATGAGTGCGTTCGGTGCCGTGCCATTGAGTGCCCAAGACATCCCGTTTGAAGCCGTGGTTTCGTCGGCGAACAAATGCATCGAAGGGGTTCCAGGCTTCGGCTTCATCATCGCCAAGAAGCAGGCACTACATGACGCTAAGGGCAACAGCCATTCCCTCAGTCTCGATGTGCATGATCAATGGGATTATATGAACCGCACCGGTCAATGGCGTTTTACACCGCCGACACATGTCGTCGTGGCCTTCCACGAGGCGTTGAAGCAACACGATGCGGAAGGCGGCGTTCAGGGGCGGTTGGCCCGGTACACCAATAACCGAGACGTCATGGTCGCCGGCATGCGAGAAATAGGCTTCGCCACTCTGTTGGACGATCAATGGCTGTCACCGATCATCACAACGTTTTTCGGGCCGGAGGATCCAAACTTCGAGTTCAAACGGTTCTATGAGGAGATCAAGTCCCGCGGCTTCATCATCTATCCCGGAAAATTGACCAGGGCGGAGAGCTTCCGCATCGGCTGCATCGGCCAGTTGGATGCTGAGGTCATGAAGGGCGTTGTGGCGGCCATCGATCAATCCTGCATAGCCATGGGCATCACCAACCGGTCGCCCGGTCAAGCGACGCGGGATATTGCGGTCTGATCTACGATCGTTTCCGCGAGCGAATTCCGAACTTGGAACTAGGTCACACCCTCCAACCGACCGTTGGGATACCGCTCGAAATCGTCGTCCGTTGCATAAACCGGTGGTGGGCGGTGGTGTCGAATTCGGTGGCGCGATGAACGGCGGCCTGATTGTCCCAGACGATCGCGTCGTCGGCGCGCCAGTCGTGACGGTAGGTGTTTTCGGGCCGGGTCGCGCGGGCTAACAAGTCGTCCAGCAATGCCCGGCTTTCGTCTTCCGGCCAACCGACCACGCATTTGGCGTGGACCCCAATCATGACGGACTTCAAGCCGCTCGCCGCATTGGTGCGCACCAACCGGTGGCGGACCGGTCCCATGGTCGCCAGTTCCTCCGGTGTGAATGTGAACCCGACCAGCCCGCGTGAATAGGCAAAGTCATGCTCGATAACCAGGTCCTCGATCTCCGCCTTTTCTTTTTCTGTAAGCGAAGCATAGGCGGCTCTGGTCGAGGCTAATTCGGTGGCTCCGCCTTCCGGCGGCACGATGCGGGCAGTCAAAACCGAACAGAGAGACGGTACGGCCTTGAAGGTGCTATCGGCATGCCAAAGCATGTTGGCCTTTTGATAGAACATGCGCCGATCATCACCCGCAATGACCTCGCCGGTTTTGATATCCAGATTGGATTGGCGTGCGAAGGGTGTGCCGGCTGCGGGATTGACGCCGCGCGTTCCTTCCAGCGGTCCGAACCGTTCGCTGAATTCGATCTGCGCCTCGTCTGTCATCGGCTGGTCGGAGAAAATCAGAACCAGATGTTCGTCAAAGGCGGCTCGGATTTCAGCGAAGACCGCGTCGTCGAGCGGCGCGTTGATATTCACGCCGGAAATGCGAGCCCCAAATACCGGTGTTACGGGCGTTACGGTTATGGCCATGGGCTATCCTTCTGGCTGAGGGCTACAGTCTGTTTCATCCATGATACCGTCATGCGATCATCCAGGAAACGACGATGGATCGGGGGCCCCATGGCGAACGAGCTTTTATTCGGCATTCAGACCAACGGTATCAAACACACGCACGACGATCCCACTCCAGACGTCGATACCCGGTTCGCGATGGTGCGGGATGCTGGCGTGTTCGATTATGTCGACAAGACGCCGGACCCGGACCAGATCCAGGACTTCCTCGCGGCCCGCGACAAATACGGCTTGCCAGTTCGCGCCGGCGGTTGGTTCTACACTCTGGGCGACCCGGACGACGAAGCGCTGATGGCGAGTAATCTGGCGACGGCCAAAGAGCTCGGCTCCCTGGCACACAACACCCAGATCAAACTGCACCACGCTAACGGGCATGTGGTGACCGACGAGGAGGTGACGGATGCGTATGTCCGGGCGGCCGAACTCGGCGACAAGTACGCCTGCGTGCCCTGTTTTGAGGTGCATGTGAATATGTGGTCCGAGGATTTTGCCCGCGTATCCCGGGTCGGCCGTATGGTCGAGGCACGAGGCCTTGAGTTCAATATCACCCTCGACCACAGCCATGTGATCTTCAAGATAGATAACCCGGACGAGCAGAAGATCTTCGATACCGACAAGCAGATCGCGTCTGGCGAGATCATCCTCGACCCGTTTCAAGAGGGTAATCTGATTGCTGAATGGGCGGCTGCCGGATGGGTGCGTCATTGCCATGCCCGAGCCTGCGTGCCCAACAATCCGAAGAACACGCTGGCTCATCACCCGGACGGTCGTGTCGGCCGTGGCATCCAGATACCCTTCAAGAAGCCCGGCCCCGGCGAATACCACGCTGACTGGGACGAGGCGGCGTTGGAGCCTTGGAAGGAAGGCATTCGTATTCTGATGCGCCACCACGCGGCCGACCCCCTGGGCAAGCTTGGTCAGATCTCAACTGAGTTCATTCCGAACACGGATTATGGTGAGGGTGGCAAATATTCACTGTTCGAGCAGGGTGTGGCCTGCACCGAATGGATGCGGCAGACGTGGACTGAAATTCGGACAGGCGGTTAACCAGCCGTCGCTGCTTCCAGTGATGTCATGCCGAACGCTAAATGCACCGCCAATCCAGCCAGGATGATCGCGGATCCCCATTTCTGAGCTGACCAGAAACCGGGATGACGCGATAACCAATCGCCGATCTGCCCGAAGAACAAGCCGACGGCCATGTTGAGTGAATTGCCGAGGATATTGAATATCAGGCCAAGCAGGATGAACTGGGCGAAGACCGATCCGCGCTCCGGGTCTGTGAACTGCGGCACGAACGCCAGATAAAACAGCCCAGACTTCGGGTTTAGAATGTTCGTTACGACGGCTTGGCGATATATTGCCCAAAGCCGACCAGTCGCGAGGGTTGCGATTTCGCCAATTCCAACCCTGGAGCCCGCCCGCATGATCTGGATCGCCAGATAAACCAGATATGCCGCGCCCGCATAGCGGACAAAGTCATATGCCAAGGGAGAGACCCGGAGCAGGGCCGACAACCCAGCCGCCGCCACCAGACAATTGATGAAGGAGCCGGACGACAGGCCCAACACAGAGACCAAGGCCGCAAGCCGACCCTCGCCTAAACTACGGGCGACCACATAGAGCATGCCGGGACCCGGAGACGCCCCCATAGCAAAGGCCGCGACAGTGAATACACTGAGTTCTCGGCCGGTAGGCAAGAGTGATGTTAAGGCGTCCAATCGCAGGTCCTCGACGAGAGAGGGTTATCCAGAGCTTCTAGAGGGCCGCGCTGCCAGGTGCAACGGCGCTGAAAAAGATCCCACGCGGTTGACCTGATGAGGTTCTTCCAATTTAGTTTGTTGTCCGCGCCGACGCGCCGGTCACCACAGAGCCGACCACAGAGCCGACCACAGAGCGAGATCAGCTTATGAAAGCCAGACCCAGCAACCCATTGACGGCTCTAGTCGTGTTCCTTCTCGCCGCTATTCTCTGCCCACATTCTGCTCAGGCGCAAGGGCTTCAGAGCGCTTGGGAGACTGACTTCGGGCCACTGCATCTCGACCTTGACCGCAATTACAATATTTCCGGATCTTATCCAAAATATCAGGGTTGGGTGGTTGGTCGTCTTTTGTCGGATGGGCGGATCAATGCCTATTGGATGCAAAGCGCCGGCAAACGTAAGTGCCCTAGAAAAGTATACGGCACGCCGTATTGGGGCGTGGTTCGTTGGCGTCTTGCGTCGAACGGAAGCATGTCGGGCGAGTGGTCCTACTGTGATGATACGATGAAGTCCGGCGGCAAATGGTCGGCGCGCTTGACTGCCGGCACCTCGCCGCTCGCCAAACTCTCGCGAGGCGCACCACCGCCGCGACGCCAGGTGCCGAAAAAGGACGGGCTCGACGATTTCATGCGCGATGCAGACAAATTGTTCAACTTCCTGGAAAAGCTCTGATTGGGCCGAATTTAGAAAGGGTGTGAGTTGTTTCGTTGGGTGTTGTTCGGGTTCGTCGTCCTTCAGGTTGCGGTGCCGATTTATGCTGATCTGAACTACCGCAGCCTGAGCGATACTGAGGCGGCGTTGCTCCTGGTGGTTTTCGTGTTTCCTACCGCGTTCTACCTCTATTACCGCCGCGCCGGTCGCGGTCTTGACGACCGTCAGCGCCGCGAAGGTTTAGCATTGTTCGCACTTGGTTCAGTGATCGCGATTGGCTGGATTGGGGTGTACGTGGAGATAATTAGCGCCATTTAATGGCCCTAATTGCTCCCACTCACCGGCTCGCAGCGCCCGACCACATCACCCAAAACCGGATCTAGCGATGACAGGTGATCGAGGGCGTCTGGGACCAAAACCCGGCCGCCGGTGAGGTCGGCGACACAAGCGGTATTGGATTTCCCCGACAAATCGATCACGTCGATGACGAGTGATGGGAACCGGATCTTCATGCCGGCTGCAATCTCGCAGGGAGAGCCACCACATGTCTCGCCGCCATCGGTGATCAATATGACATGACCACCGGCCGGGCTGAGCATTGAAGTGGTTGCCAGGAGCGCGCGCGCGATCGCCGTGTCGCCGCCCCGACGCACGGTCAATCCGGTGATGGCTCCGACCAGTGTCGAGCGTTCATCGGCTGGAACCGGCCCAACGGCGCGAACTTCGTCGCAGTCCCGGAAGGTTACAGCACCCACCTTCGTACTCTCCTCAATCATCGGCACTGTGGCCATGAAGGCCATTTTGGCGACATCCAGGCGCTTTGGGCCGGGCTTGGCCATCCAGGCGCGATACTCCTGGCGGGCGTTATCGTCACCAGCATCGATCCGTGCATCAAGCGCCGCCTCCAAACCTAGCGGGATCGAGGCGTGCAAACCCATGCTGACGGAGCCGTCGACGATGAAGATGACCGGAAGGTCGAAGCCGCCGGCCTGACATCTCGGTGGTGGCGCCGTGGCGAGAGCTTGCTTGCGGGTTTGCACGCCACCACCCGCGCTACCATCCGTGCCATCATCCTCGTTCTGGGCCGTGCCGCCGGTGCGCGAGCTGCCCGTGCTGCCCGCGCTGCCCGCACTACTGGCACCGCCCGTCGCACCGGCCGATTGCTCACCCGGGATCATCAGACCCGCCGTGCCGGAGAGTGGTCCCAGGGGAACGGTGCGAACTATGGCTGGCCCAGGTTCCGGCCTGCTGCCCGTCTGGGTGCCTTGGTTCTTGGTCGGATCATCGTCGGCGACTTCGGGGAGTGGGTGCCCGACGGAGTTTCCGTTGACCCGATAATCGTGAGTGGTCTTTTCCAACGTCCCGTTCCGACTGAATGAGGTGGCTGTAGGGACCGCATCCTCAAGTCCGAGTGGGCTTGAGATCAGACACAGAACAAGCGTCACCAGAAGTCCTGACCCGAACCGCAAGCCAACCCGTCCGCAGCCGGCGGTGAGAGTTCTATTGGCCTGAAATGGTAATTCGGCACCCGAATTCGGCCTGGGCCCGGCCTCGACTGGCGCCGCGTGAACCTCTCGCTTGCGACGCGTGGAAGCCGGGTTGGGATCGGCGCCGGTTCTCGTCGGGTTGACGTCTGCTTTCGCTGTTCGGCGGATAGCGTTGTCCTGCTGCCTGCCCGCGTCGCGCGAGACGGGAACCGTGATCTGTCCGGCCTGCGCCTCAGGCTGTTGCTGGGTGTTGGCAGCGTTTCCGTCGATTGACTGGCCACAGTTTGGGCAGAGTTCCGGGGCCACCGGGACCGTATCGGAGTATCCGCATGATCCGCAGAAATATGACTTTAGATCCTCCGCCATGCCCGGTCATCCTGACCGTTCTAGCCAACGAGAGGCGGGTGTGTTCACCCACTCAGCCCGGTTGCCGCCAAACGGTCCCGAAGGTCTTTCAGAGTCGCCGTTTTTTCTTGAGAATTTGTGATGTCAGCGACGATATCCACCTCGAATTGCGGTTGTTCGAGAATTCCACGGATCAAATTTCTTACTTTTTGTTGGGCTACACCGGTTGGCAAGACGTTTTCGGAATTCAGTTCGAGCAATATGTCCAGCCGTGCCCGCAAGGGCTGCTCCGCCTTATCGATATCGCCGACAATTTCTTGCTCCGTGAGGAATTCGACCAAGCATTCATTGATTTTGACCAACAATTCGTTCTTCGGTTCGTCCGACAATGGAGAATTTCGGATCGCATCGTGGATTGCCGTGGCCCGGCGTGAACCTTCGATCGGCCCATCGCCCACGGCGAGCAGTTTGTGAAACGCACCGCCAATGCCGAGATATCGATTGAACGCGCGATGGATCGCCCGGCCTATCATCGCTTTGTGTCGGCCGTGCAGTAATACCAAGAGGAACCCGGCCTCGCGTTCCGGATCCAATCTGAAATCCTGAAACTCCCGAATGCTGCGAACCAGGCCAGCTTTGCCGCCGGCATTTATGACGTTGGTGAGGTGATCCACCATGGCATCGGCAACGAGGGATCCGCCGACGACGTTCAAGCCGTCGATCAGAAGCAAAACCACATCTCGGAACACGGCCTTCTCGTCGCCATGGCTGCCCCACCGCGTCAATCTACCACCGGTGCGGAGCTCCGAGGCGATATGTTCGATCAAAACCAGACGGGTTTCGGGAACTCGGCCCTGGCGAAGCAGCCCGCCGAGCAAGCCCTGAATGCGAGCCGGGCCGCTTTCCGAAACATCCTCGGTCGCCGTGTTGACCTTGCCGACGATCAGGCTGGCCAGTGCCAGCAACGACCCGGAACGTTCTTTGTGTTGGCCGAGCGCGGCTTCGATCACGACAGGGTCGATGATCGCGTCGGCGAGGAAACGGTCGAGAACCCGCGCCGCCATTTCGTGCTCCGAAGAGGCGGCGGCCCGATCCAGTAGATGGACAAACTTACCCCAAATGCTGGGGAAATAACGCAACTCGGTCACCAGTGTATCGCCAAGCTGCATTTCGGAGACGGTGTCCCGGTCCGATTCTATGTCGTTCCAGATAAGATCGGGACGAGCTTCTGCAGCCTTGAGATCGACACGCAGCACCTCGACCATGTCCCGCAGTTCGGCGCGGGCCTTCAGTGCGGCTTCCTTGGTTTCGGTCTGCAGGCGGGCGACGCCGGAAATCGTCGCTTCCATGGTGAGGCCCTCGTGCAGCACCGCTTCGAGATAGGGCGCGTCGTGTAGGACCTCGCTCGCCAGCAGGGCGCGGTCGCCGAGATAGGCGCGGAACAGGCGATTGATCGCCAGGCGGCCGGGAAACCGGATGAAGTCGTGGTACGAACGGCAGACCGGCATGGATTCGAAATTGATCGTGCCGGCCGATCGGCCGCTAGTGTTCTTGTCGGGCTTGGATGTTTCAGTGATCACGCTGTCCTGGCGTTCGCCGGACGGCATGAACCGCACCTGAACCACGCGAACGCTGACCACGGTTGGTGTCGACAGCAGGTCCTTGGCGACCTTGTCGGCCTCGGTTTCCGTCTCGACGGTCGATTCAGTTCGCCAATAGTCCCCGAGAGACGTTTGGACCTCGAATGTATCGGTTCTGCTCATTTGTGCGTCGGTTCGCGTTGTTCAAATTTGGCGTGGTTTGTGTCGATCTATTCGGGGATCGAAATTCCGCTCAATGGGGGATCGTATGTGGCTCCGGGCGTTGGCTCAACACCGAAGATACGGCACCGGGATCGAATACAGAACCGGAACGGTCGTCAGCCTGTTAGAAACCGTCGCATGATTTGCTATAGTCGACCGCTATGAGTATCCAGTACGAGTGTCCCCATGCCTTCGAAACGCCTTCTAAATGGGGGCCGGTTCCAATGTTTCTGTGAAATTGAGGGTGGCGCCGGATGAAAGTTGAAGACGTCAAAGTTCTGATAATCGAGGATGAATCGTACTCCCGGGCGATTATTCGGCAGGTCTTGACGGGCTTGGGTTTTGTGAAAATTCATGAGGCTGAAGAAGGTGGCGAGGGCTTCAAGAAAACGCTGCAGGTACGCCCGAATCTTGTGTTGTGCGACATTCACATGCAACCCGTCGACGGGATGAAGTATCTGACGGAAATTCGCTCGGTTCGCGGGGAAGGCATTTCCAGCACGCCGGTTATATTTCTAACCAGCAACGCGAATGAGAGGACGGTCAAGCTGGCGAGGGATCTGCACGTCGACGGCTACCTGGTCAAGCCGGTCTCAGCCAACGAGGTCAAGAAGCAAATCGGCTATGTGCTCAGCATAATTTTCCCAAGATGACGAACCGCCACAGGGGGAATTAGGAATCCTCTTCCATTTCCTCTGCGCGCATGTTGAATTCATCCTTCACCCGTTAATTAGGTTTTGCTGAGGAGGAAAGTGCTGTGAGTAATAAAGATTGGAAATTCGTTCACAATCAGGCCTCCGAAGCGGTCTGGGCCGAAGGCCTGCGCGAGATATTCGAATATCGCGATCTTGGCACCAAGGCCGCCTCCAACGGCGATTATATCGCGCACATCGTTCGTGCCAACGGCAAGAAGAGTGCCGATGAAGTACAGCATTGGCACATTCATGAATGCGACTTTCAATTCGTCATGGTGCTGAAAGGCTGGGCCAAGTTCGAATACGCTGACCATGGTGTGAAGACCATCCGCGAAGGTGATCATGTCTTCCAGATCCCGCAGATCCCGCATCGCGAGATCGAATGCTCGGAGGACTTCGAAGTCCTGGAAATTGTCGCACCTGCAGACTTCAAAACCCGTATCGTTGACGCACCAGCGGGTGCGGAAGCCGCCGAATAGGGTTTTCTTGATTTTGGCCCCGGTTGATTCAATCCAACCGGGGCCAAATTTCACCAACTGAAAAGCATCCAGGTTGGGGTTTGAACAGCCGCATTTTCGGCTATCATTCCAATTGACGCGCGCCAGCGCCAATATCTTATCGGCCTTTGCGGCCCACCCATGACGTACCGGGGAGTTCACGATGAACCAGGAAGTGAAACCGTTCAAATGGATCGGAACTCGCCAGATCCGCCCGGACGGAGTTCCGAAAGTGACCGGCACGGCAAAGTTCGGTGCCGATTACAGCCTGCCTGGATCGTTGGTCGGGCGCATTCTGCGCAGCCCGCATGCTCACGCCCTTATCAAGTCGATCGATACCTCCAAGGCGGAGGCACTTGAAGGCGTCAAGGCGGTTGTAACGTCGGATGATTTCCCGAACCAGAATTTCGAGTACATCGGCCCAGAGCGGGTAGCGGTTAATTTCTGGCATATGACCCGCAATATCCTGGCCCGTGAAAAGGCTCTCTATGAGGGACATGCGATCGCCGGTGTCGCTGCTGTCGATGCCGCCACGGCGGCAGAAGCCATGGCGCTGATCGAGGTCGACTACGAAGTTCTGCCGCACGCGATTGATGTCGATGACGCGATGGCCGAGGACGCGCCGCTGCTGTTCGAGGACATGATCACGCGCGGCGTCGAGCCGGCACCGACCAAGCCGTCGAACGTGTCGAAGATCCTTGAGTTCACCCTAGGCGACATGGCTGCCGGTTTCGCCGAGGCGGATGAGGTGGTTGAGAAGGATTTCAAGACCGCTGCAGTGCATCAAGGCTATATCGAGCCGCATGCCTGCCTTGCGCGTTACGACGCCGATGGCCAGGGCGAGATTTGGTGCTCGAGCCAGGGTCACTTCGTGGTCCGGGCCCTGACCGCCAAATTGCTTGGCATGAAACTCGGCGATCTGCGGGTTAATCCGGCCGAAATTGGTGGTGGATTTGGCGGCAAAACGGTTGTCTATGTCGAGCCGGTCGCGATGGCCTTGTCGAAAAAGGCGGGCCACCCGGTGGCGATCACCATGACCCGCGAGGAAGTGTTCAAATCCTCCGGCCCGACCTCTGGCTCGTCGATGACGGTCAAGATCGGTGTCAAGAAAGACGGAACTATCACGGCCGCTGAGGGCACCTTTCGGTTCCAAGCCGGCGCTTTTCCGGGCTCTCCGGTGATGAACGCCTGCATGTGCGCCTTTGCGACCTATGATATTCCGAACCAGCACACCGTCGGTTACGACGTGGTCTGCAATCGCCCAAAGGCGGCGGCTTACCGCGCGCCAGGCTCGCCGATTTCGGCGTTCGGGGTTGAAAGCGTTCTCGATATTTTGGCCAAGAAGATCCGCATGGATCCGTTGGAGTTTCGCCTGAAGAATGCTGCCGATGTGGGTACTTCGATGGTCTACGGCCCGAAACTCGGGCATGGCGGCTACAAAGAGACCATCAAGGCGTTGCTGGATCACCCGGGTTACAAAGCCGGGCTTGGCCCGAACCAGGGCCGGGGCGCGGCCTCGGGCTATTGGTTCAATGGCGGTGGAGAGTCCGGGGCAACCGTGCACCTCAATGCCGATGGGACGGCGGTGGTCGCCACCGGGAGCCCCGACATCGGCGGCTCGCGCGCTTCCATGGCGATCATGGCGGCGGAGACCTTCGGCTTCGATTACGATCAGGTTCGCGCAACGGTCGCCGACACAACAGCGGTTGGATACACCCATGTAACCGGCGGGTCGCGCGTGACCTACGCGACGGGAATTGCGGTTGTGAACGCCTGCAAGGACGCGGTCGACCAATTGCGCGCCCGTGCGGCGATGATCTGGGAAGTCGACGTTGACGGTGTTGTCTGGGAAGACGGCCACGCCAAGCCAGCCGGCAGCAATGTCGGTGATTTCGATCCACTTTCCCTGAAGGATATCGCGGCGAAAATGGGCGCGACCGGCGGTGCGATCGGCGCGTCTTCTACTGTCAATGCCGGTGGCCAGGCGCCAGGGTTTGCCACTCAGTATTGCGATGTGGAGGTCGACCCCGAAACCGGCAAGGTGACGGTGCTTCGCTTCGTTGCGGCCCAAGATGTTGGCCGGGCAATTCACCCGGGCTATGTCGATGGGCAGATCCAGGGCGGTGTCGCCCAGGGCATCGGTTGGGCGCTCAACGAGGAATATATCTACGACGACAAGGGCCGGCTGCAGAACGCCGGGTTCCTCGACTACCGGGTGCCGGTTGCGTCTGACCTGCCCAACATTGAATCGGTCCAAGTTGAGTTGCCGAACCCGAACCATCCCTTTGGTGTCAAAGGTGTTGGCGAGGTAAATATCTGTCCGGTTATGGCCGCGATTTCGAACGCCGTGGCCAATGCGGTCGGCCGGCGCATGGACTCGTTGCCGATGTCGCCGCCGAAGGTACTGGATGCGCTCGACAATCGGTCCGCCGAGGAGCTCTGAGACCATGCCGACCCGGGTGGTGTTTTCCAGCAGCCTGAGTGATCGCTACACCGGTGGCGAGAACGACCTTGAGATCGACGCGACCAGTATGCGCGGCGTCATCAGGGCTCTGGAAGAACGCTTCCCTGGGATCGGCGAGCATTTGGAAGAAGAGACCAGCGTCGCGATTGACGGCGAGATCCACGAGACCGCCTATTTCCAACCGCTGAAGGACGGCAGCGAGATCTTCTTTATCCCGAAGCTCGAGGGCGGGTGAGACGGCACAGTGGATGTGTCGGCACCCGTACTTCGGGATTTGGTCCTGCTGGGTGGCGGGCATGCACATATCGAGGTTCTGCGTCGTTTCGCCATGCGGCCATTGGCGGGCGCCCGCCTGACGCTGATTTCACCTGATACATTGACCGCCTATTCGGGAATGCTGCCGGGACTGATTTCCGGCCACTACCGTCACAATGAAATCCATATAGATCTGGTCCGCCTCTGTCGACGGGCCGGTGCCCGGTTTATTCAAGACCGTGTGGTCGGGCTGGATTTAGAGGTGCGCCGGGTGGTTTTGGCCGGCCGGCCGGCGATCGTCTACGACACCCTTTCGATCAATACAGGCGCCACGCCGAATTTGAGCGGCGTGCCCGGAGCGGGTGCGCATGCGGTGCCGGTTAAACCGGTGGGTCGATTCTTAGATCACTGGGCCAAGATTGAGGCCATGCAGCGACCGCCCAAGATCGCTGTTGTCGGTGGTGGTGCCGGAGGAATTGAGATTGCTCTTGCCATCGACCACCGGCTCGGCGCCGATAACAAGAGCCAGATCCATTTAATCGAGGCCGGGCCGGTGCTTTTGCCTGGCCACTCGCCTGGCGCTCGCCGACGGCTTGAGAATGCGATGGATGAAGCTGGGATTACCCGCTATGTCGATCGGCCAGTTGATCGGGTTGATGAGCAATCACTTGTGTTCAGCGACGGCGAGAAAGTGGGTTTTGATCTGATCGTCTGGACGACCGGGGTCGCGGCACCGGATTGGTTGGCGGATACAGGTCTGGAATTGGATGCGGATGGCTTTATCGCGGTCGATTTCCACCTGCGGTCCCGTTCGCACAGGGAGGTATTCGCGGCTGGCGATATTGCAGCCATGACGGCAAACCCGCGGCCGAAATCAGGGGTTTTCGCGGTGCGCCAAGGCGGGCCGCTAGCCGACAATCTGCGCCGCCAACTTTCCGGAAAACCATTG
>JABIRP010000354.1 GCA_018699735.1 Rhodospirillaceae bacterium
GCGGCGTCACACCAAGCCCAAGCGCTAGTAATTCCGTCGTCTCCATCGAACTCGCCCCCGCAAAATTGCTCACCGCGGAGACGATAATTCAACTCAGTATTAACTGTTGAGATTCCACTTGAAACGTCGAGGAGCCATATTTTTAAATTGTTCATCGGTCCCACCATTATTACCCCAACCCAAGCCGAGAAAAATACCCACTGTCAGTGACCAGAATTTGTGCATATGAGTGCATTTCTTAGGCACTCGGCAGCTAGTCACTTCACCAGGTTTCGGCCGCAAATCGTCGATTAACGATGAGAGAAGTATCCAACATTCATAAATTAAAAGTTAATGTGAGGCTGATTACTACCAGTATTCGTGAATTCTGTTGAAATTAGTGATCATTCTCATAGTTATAATTCACCATTATTCAAATATGATTAATTAATCACTAACATTGTCTAAAAATTAGGCATTCCAATTCTAAACACCCGCCAATGGTCGGAGATCCCGCAAGGCCGTGATTAAAGACGGGCTGCGGCCATGACCATAATATTGCCGTGCAAGTGCAGGAGTTGGCTTACCATGCCAGCCTCGTGGAACCACGTCTGGTAGTCCACCAGCCGGGCCGGGCGATTGTTTGACGCCATATCAGCTTCATAGGCCTCGAAGCTGTCGGCCGCGCGCATCGTGAAGCCATGCACCCGCTCCAATCGGTTCCAGAGTGCGATCTGTGAGCCGAACAGGACCGGCTCGGTAAGCCGAATACGGTCCATCAGCACGAACATCCCATCGCGAGCCAGATGTCCGGTGATCCAGGACATCACCGCTTGTTTCTCCACATCGGCGAGATCGTGGAATGTGAGGCAAGTCACCGCGACCCGATAATCCGCGCGCGGCAACGAAATTTCTCCCGGTGCCCGCAAGTCGCCCTTAACCCACTGATAGTCGCCGCGCCCGTCGAAGCGTTCGGCAGCGGCGGCGAGTGATGCCTCGTTCATGTCGACCCCAGTAACCGCGAGGTCATCGCGCTTTTCCGCCAGAAGGTGCTCGAAATATCCGGTCCCACACCCGATATCCAGCACCGCGGCGCCCGGCCGGGTGGTCTCGGCGATCACACTGGTGATGATATCGAGCTGCTCGGCCCGGGTCGGGTGGCGTTGAATCGGATCGTCCATGCGATGATACCTTGTGGTTTGGTTGGTCTGTAACGTCAATCTAGGCCGTCATTCCGCCGAGACCACCAACTCCGACAACTCGGTTCGAATTTCGTCTGGGATCGCCACGCCCAGGCGGGTCTTCGGGTCGAAGAACACCTCAACCCCCTCCTGACGGGCATGCAGCTCATCGGTCTCGACGTTGTGCATGGTCAAGGCATAGGTGATGCTTTTGGTTCCGAGCCGAGTGAAGGCGGCGCGGACAGTGATCAGGTCGCCGGCTTTCAGTTCCGCCAGAAACTCCGTCGTCGTCCGGGCCACGACCGTGTGCACACCCAGCGCCTCCATGCGCTTCCAGCCAATATCGTGGGCCGGCCAAATATGGAATGCCGCATCATCGAAAAAATGCGCGTAGTAGCGCACGTTCATGTGCCCGAACTGATCGCAAAACCAAGGATGGACCACACCACGATGCAGTTCTCGCCATTCGGACATTCTATCGTCTCCCGTTACTCGTTTATTGGTTGGCGTTCATAGGTTGGCATTGATCGGTTGGAACCAGTGCTGTTGGACGCCAGACGCACCGTGATCAACATTTGGCGCACCGGCGCGACCGACAGCACATCCCGCCTCAATCGTTCGTGTCTCAAAACTGAACCGCGCCTGCGCGCTGGTATTGGGCGCTGTGCCATGAAGATGAGCGCCGGAGAACACCAGTATTTCATCCGGTTTCGGGATCGGCAGCACTACAGTTGTCACATCCGGCTGTTCAAGCGCCGAGGGTAGATGCGGGTAGTCGCGCCGCCCCGCTGACCGGCATGCCTTGACCGTCTCCAGATCCCAAGCGGCCGAGTTATTCCGGATCGGCCGCGACCAATAGTCCGGCCAGAAGATGATCGTGCGCTGCGCTGTGATTGGGAAGACCGGCGCCCACCAGTTGATCTGATGCATCAGGTTCGAAGCCCAGGTATCGCGATGCGCCGGAAGGCTTCTGACCGGCCTCTCGGTTCGCGCCGCACCGGGCGGCACCACGCGCAAGTGGAACCGGTCTCGAAGTGGGGTTGAGGCAAACCGGCGGAACAGATCTGCGAACAGGCCCGACACCTCCCCGCCCTCGGCAAATCGTCTCTGCATCTCGCGCGCTCGGTCGAGGTAGTCCGGAAAATCGAGATGACGATGGGCCACAGTCGGGTCGTGTGGCGTGAAAGCCTCACACGCCATCCGCTCGGTGGTGGCGCGAAGCGCCGCCACCTCGGGTAATCCGATTACCTGGAGTATACCGCCTGCGAACAAACGGTGTTGCCAGTCTTCCGGTAGTTTTCCGGTAACCGTCTCGATCGGTGACGCGCTCACCAGTGTGGTCAGCCGCTGGGTTGTGATCAGCCGCTCGCCGAGCGGTTCTCGATATAGCGTGCCTCGCCCTTTTCCACATCGAAGCGGAGACGCGGTTCCTGCTCCAGCGGGCGCCCGGTGACGCGCACGAAACGAGCGCCGGCGGGGTAGTCGATCGCGTGGATCTCGCGCACATCGAATTTGCCCACGTCCCCCGGCATCATGCGATAGGTCCGCGAGTGTTCCAGATTGGCATCGCCATCGGCCTCGCCGCCATCGACCCGATTGTACTCGGACATATCGGTATATTCCTTGGTCTGGCCATAGATCGCCCAAGAAGTTCCATGATCGTGCGGTGGCGATTTGTGCGGCTCATCGTTGATATGGGCCAGCACGATGAACTCGTAATCCGGGTCTTGGTAAAGTGTGTGAACCCCAGCCGTCGCATCGTCGCCACAATGCTCTGCAACGAACTCTTTGTTGGTGAGAAGCTTGATCAAATGTTGGCGCATCTGATCGCGACCACCCGGCCCGTTATCGGCCTCCAGCGAGCTTCGGCTATCCTTACAAAAATCTTCGAGCGTGTAGGCCATGTCATCCTCCGAGATCCAGGTTATCGAATTTGGACCAGATTATACCGTCTAGGGCCTCCACGACAATGCGCCTCTGGAGCCGAACGCAAAGCCGGGGTATGAACAAAGGGATTAATCGGGAGAAACCACCATGACCACAAATAACGGCCCGCTCGCGCGATTTCGCGTACTCGACCTGACTCGGGCCCGCGCTGGGCCTACAGCCGTGCGCCAACTCGCTGACTGGGGCGCCGATGTGATCAAGATCGAACTTCCACCCTCAGTTTCCGAGGATACGCTCGGTGGTAATCGGGACGGCTTTGATTTTCAGAACCTGCACCGCAACAAACGCAGCCTGACACTCAATCTGAAAGATCCTGAGGGTAAGGCGATGTTCCTGCGACTGGCAGAGAAAGCCGACGTGATCATCGAGAACTTCCGGCCGGGCGTGAAACATCGCCTTGGCATCGATTATGATGCGGTCCGGGCGGTCAATCCACGCATCGTCTACGGTTCGATCTCTGGCTTCGGCCAAGAGGGACCGATCAGCGGCCGGGCTGGGTTGGATCAGATCGCTCAGGGCATGGGCGGGTTGATGTCGGTGACCGGCCTGCCGGGCCAAGGCCCGGTCCGCGCCGGTATTCCGATGGCGGATCTGACCGGCGGCATGAATTGCGCCATGGGCGTGCTGGTGGCCTTGCTTGAACGCGAGGCATCCGGCGAGGGGCAATGGGTTCATACGTCTTTGTTGGAAGCGCAGATCTCGATGATGGACTTCCAGGCCGCGCGGTACATTCGCGACGGCGAGGTGCCGGGCCAGGCCGGCAACAACCATCCGACCGGCATTCCAACCGGCGTGTTCCCCACGTCCGACGTCTCGATCAATATTCAGGCCGGCACACAACACATCTTCAAGCGGCTCTGCCAGACGATCGACGCGATGGACCTTCAGGAAGACCCGGCCTACGCCGAACCAGCCGACCGGCTCGCCAATCGTGACGAACTGAACGAAAAGATCGCTGCGAAGACCAAGACCTGGGCCAGTGCGGATCTGATCGAGGCTCTGGCCGATGCCGGAGTTCCAACCGGGCCGATCTATTCCATGGACCAGACCTTCGCCGACCCGCAAGTCCAGGGCCTGAACATGGACCCGAAAGTCCCAGACGGCACCAAGGTCGTCGGTCAAGCGGTCAAGCTCACTCGCACACCTCAGAAGATGCACCTCTCTACCCCTGGGCTGGGCGAACACACGGACGAAATCCTACGTCACGAGCTTGGCCTGGACGCAGATGCGATCGCCGATCTCAGAGCCCGCTCAGTTATTTAAAAGGACGCGACAACATGCAACTCTCCACCGATAAAATCTTGGCCGAGATCGACGGTGCCGTCGGCCGGTTAACGATCAACAACCAAGAACGCCGCAACGCCATTTCGCTGGAAATGTGGGAGGGCATGGAGCAGGCGCTGGATGTTTTTGCGGCCGACGACGCTGTGCGCTGCGTCGTGATTACCGGGGCCGGCGATAAGTCCTTTGCTGCCGGTGCCGACATCTCGCAATTTGAGAAGAACCGAGCGAATGCTGAAGCGGCCAGTCGCTATTCCGCCGTCAGCCTCGGTGCGCGCCATAAATTGCTCGGTTTTGAGAAACCACTGATCGCGCGGATCCGGGGGTTTTGCATCGGCGGTGGACTCGGTATCGCCTTGACCACGGACATTCGGATCGCTGCCGAAGATGCGCAACTCGGTATTCCGGCGGCCCGTCTCTCGATCGCCTATGATGGAACCAACCTCAGTAACCTGATCAATCTCGTCGGCCCATCCAAGGCTAAGGAAATTCTATTCACCGCCAAGCGTTATACGGCGGCGGAGGCCCATGCCATGGGTTTGGTCAACCAGGTCGTTCCTGTCGATGAACTGGACGCAGCAGTAGCCGAGATCACCGATGCCATCGCCGAGAACGCGCCATTGTCCCTACGCGCCTCGAAACTGACGATCAATGAGTTGGCCAAAGACACTGGCGAACGCGACCGGGCGATGATGAAGGACCTGAGCGACACCTGCTTCAACAGCGAGGACTATCAGGAAGGCCGCCGCGCCTTCATGGAAAAGCGCAAACCGGTGTTTCAAGGTCGATGAGAAAGCTGGAGCGAGTTGCGCGCCTCATAATCTCCGCTTCCCGGTTTGGCCGAGCCAAGACCGGGATCTCGGTCCAGCACGTACTCCGCCACGAGATCCCGGATCTTCGCTACGCTCCGTCCGGGAAACGATGAATTTTGTGAGAAACATTATGGCCAGGACCTCTCAGCCATGACTTCTCAGCCATGACCTCTCAGCCAGGACCTCTCAGAGATCTGGCAAGTTCGTTACCCTCCCAGCCGCACGCCGAAACCTTCGTCGAGCACATGCCTTGCCCAACCGCGAAGACCACGCTCGCCACCGACCGCCTCCGGATCGGCGAGCCAGTCGCGCACCGGGACCGAGAACCCGGTCTTCGCCCGATTACGCGCCGCCTCGGGCAACCGATCGCCCGCTAAGGCCACGAGATCACGTTTGACCGGCGGATTATCGCCTGCGATCAGCGGGGCCAAATCTCGAAACAGGTCGAGGTCGACGAACGGCACGCGGATTTCCAATGAATGCGCCATGCCGGCCCAATCGGCATCGCGCAGCAACTGACCGGACATATACCAGCCCTTCTCCAAGGCGGAGACAGCGGCACGCGGAGAACCATGCGGGTCCGCCGTCGCCTGTAATCTCGCACTCAGATCAAGCCTCGCCAGGCCCTCGCGGGCCGTCTCGCGATCGAGGATACGTTCGAGCTCCCATGGCATGAACAATCCGCGACGAAGCAGATAAGCGTCGCCGATAGAGCGACCGTATTCCAGCACGCCGGCATATTTCGCCGAGGTCAGACCGGACAGGATCGGTGAGAGAAGCATCCGGGTACCGCGTGCGACGAAACCTGGGATCGGCAGGCGGCCGATGCTCCCGGCGAGGCGCGGCACCTGGTTGAAGCTCGGATACCCCCCCAACAATTCGTCAGCCCCAAGGCCGGACAGCGCCACCTTGAGTCCGGTCTCGGCCGTCGCCCGGGCAACGAAATAGGTGTTCACTCCGTCTATGCTTGGCTGATCCATCGCCTGCAAGAGCCGGTCGTGGGCGGCTGAGAAATCCTCCCGGGCAATCCAGCGCGTGTCATGGATGCAGCCGTTGCGTTCGGCGGTCAGGCTCGCGATCTCAGTTTCGTCTTCCGACCGACCGATATACTCCTGAAATCCGAGGGTGACGGTGCGCAACGACGGGGCACCGCTGGCGGCCAACCGAGATACGATTGCGGAGGAATCAAGGCCAGCCGAGAGGAACGCACCAACCGGCACGTCGGCCACCATATGCCGCTCTAGGCTCGCGTCGAGCGCTGTTCGCAACCGCTCTACCCGGCCCGCCTCAGAGAGCACCACCGGCTCCGCAGCCGCGAGCTCAGCCGAAAGATCCAAATACCGTCGGACTTTGGGGGTCTCGCCCTCGGCACACTCCAATGTATGACCTGGCGGCAAAGCCTGAACCGCCGCCAAATGCGTATGCGGGTCGGGGACATACCCCAGCAACAGGAAACCCGCCAGACCGGCCGAACTTGGATCCGTCGCGATTGCACCGCCAGCGACCAGCGCCTTGACCTGAGAGGCTAGCCTGACGGTGGTACCATCGTCAGCGTAGTAGAGCGGCTTGATCCCGAAAGGATCGCGCGCCGCGAACAGGCGCCGTTCACCTGTATCCCAAATGACGAAGGTATACATACCGCGTAAATGCTCGACCATAGTTGCGCCGTAACGGTCATAAAGCGCCAAGAGAACTTCGGTGTCGCTTTCGGTGCGAAATACATGACCGAGCCCGTGCAATTCCGCGCGCAGGGCCCGGTAATTGTATATTTCTCCATTGAAGACAATGACGCGGCGCTCAACGGCATCCCACAATGGCTGCGCGCCCGCCGGGCTGGTGTCAATGATGGCGAGACGCCGGTGGCCGAGACCGACCAAACCGTCCGATGCCAACCAATGCCCCGCGCCGTCCGGTCCACGCGCCGCCATGGAAGCCGTGATCCGTTCGACTTCGGCAAGCTGGACCGGTGGGCCGTCACCCTGATACCGGAAGATCGCCGTCAACCCGCACATCGGCCTAACGCGCCTGTTCCCAGGCCCAGGCGTGGCGGACCATATCGGCGAGATCCACGTAGCGTGGCTCCCACCCGCACCAAGCCTTGAACCGCGCCGGGTCGGCAACCAATTCCGCAGTGTCGCCAGGGCGCGGCGGCCCGACTTCAAGCGTAAGGGTCTGGCCGGTGACCCGGCCGGCTTCGGCCGCAACCTCCAAGACCGAGTGACCTTGGCCGGTGCCCACGTTGAACACCCCGCCCGGGTCGCCGGCGAGCAGGCAGTCGAGGGCCAAACGATGTGCGGTGGCCAGGTCGGAGACATGCACATAATCGCGCACACAGCTTCCGTCAGCGGTCGGAAATCCGGTCCCATTCACCACCAATTCATCTCGCCGACCCGCCGCAGCCTGGAGTGCAATTGGGATCAGATGCGTTTCCGGATCATGATCCTCGCCAGCGCGGCCACTCGGGTCAGCGCCAGCGGCATTAAAGTAGCGGAGGCTCGCAGAGCGCAACCCGTGCGCCACGCGATATCCGGCGAGCGCCTGTTCGATCATCAACTTCGAGACCGCGTAAGGCGTCTCGGGCGACGGTATTTCGGTCTCGGATAAGGGTGAAGAAAGCCCGCCGCCATAGACCGCGGCGCTGGATGAGAAGATCACCGGTGGTGCGCCAGCTTTGGCGAGCTCGGCCAGAAATCTCAGCGAACCGACGATATTGTTCTCATAGTATTTACCTGGATTTTCAACCGACTCACCGGATTCGATGTAACCCGCCAAGTGGATTACCGCGTCGAAACCTTCGCGCGCCAATAGCTCCGCGACAAGACCTTGGTCGCCGACATTTCCGACAACCGCCTTGGCAACAAAGTCGGCCGGCGCGCCCGAGACAGCGCATAAATCAAGCGTGACGATGCGGTACCCTGCTTCGGCGAGTTCCATAGTTACATGGCCGCCGATATATCCGGCGCCGCCTGTGACCAAGATCGTGCGCTCCGCCGCCATGCTTTCGAGACCGTCCCTTTCCGGAAGCTCGGCTAGGTTCAGCGGCCCACAGTCGAACGCTCAACGGCCGAACGCCCAACAGCCGAACGCTCAACCAGGCGCGTTGTACTGAACCCGTCTTCCAATCGTGCCAAAAGAACCTCGCCGCCATATGACTGCACCACATCAGCGCCGACCACGGTCTCGACCGTATAGTCGGCCCCCTTGACCAACACGTCGGGACGGATCTGCCCGATCACCTCAAGCGGTGTATCCTCTGAAAAGATCACGACTGCATCGACTGCACCAAGCGATGCAAGAACCACGGCCCTTGCCGCCTCCGACTGCAGCGGTCGGTCCTCACCCTTGAGGCGGGAGACAGAGGCATCGCTGTTCAATCCCACGATCAGGCGGTCGCAGCCGGCTTTGGCTTGGTTGATCAAGGACACGTGACCCGGATGCAGGAGATCGAAGCAGCCATTCGTGAAACCGACCCGGAAGCCCTGTTCGCGCCAATCCTCGATGCGGCCAAGCAGGTTTGCGAGATTCATGGTCTTGTCTTCACCGCTCAACAAATCACGCGCATGAAGAGCCGCCACTACCTCAGTCGAGCGCGCAACTGCCGTGCCCATCTTGGCGACCACCACGCCAGCGGCGGCATTCGCCAAGTGCATCGCGTCTTCCAATTCGATCCCAGCGCCGAGGGCCACGCCCATCATAGCCACCACCGTATCGCCGGCACCGGAAACGTCATAGACCTCGCGGGCTCGGGCCGCGGCGTGAAAAATGTCATCTGCCGTGACCAGCGTCATGCCATCCTGGCTGCGAGTAACCAGCACCGCCTTGACACCGCAATCCTCGATCACGTGACGTGCAGCGGCAACGATTTGGTCGTCATCGCCAACCGGCAATCCGGTTGCCTCGGCCAACTCCGCACGGTTCGGGGTCACAAGGTCCGCACCTTCGTACCGGCTGTAATCGGAACCTTTGGGATCGACCACAATCGGCCGGTTTCGGGCACTGGCAGCTGAAATTAGGCGGCTCAGCATGCGGTCAGTCAACACACCTTTGCCATAGTCGGACAAGATCAGGGCGGCGCTATCTTCAAGGTCAACACCGGCCCGGGTCAGCATGTCCTCTTCCATATGTGCGCTCACTGGCGCCACGCGCTCACTGTCAGCCCGAAGCAATTGCTGCGCTCCTGCGACATAGCGGGTTTTGATCGTGGTAGCGCGCTCAGCGTCGGTCAGGAGATGCGATTCGACACTCATCTCGCGCGCGATCAGCCCGGTCAGCTCGCGTCCGGCCGCGTCCCGTCCGATTGCGGACACGAAACAGACATCAGCACCAAGGGCTGTCAGGTTGCGCACGACATTTCCGGCCCCGCCGAGCATCGCGCGCTCGCTTTCGATATACAGCACCGGCACTGGTGCCTCGGGCGAGATCCGGTCGACTTTGCCGTAGACGAAACGGTCAAGCATGGCGTCGCCAACGCAAAGTGCTCGTACGCCGGCGAGGCGTTCGACCAGAGCCGCGAGTTCGGAAAGTTCGGTCATGGCTTTCCTGTATCGGTTAGGCCCAGCTCGATCTCCACGGCACCGCAGAGCATATGGCCAAGCAGGATATGCATCTCTTGGATCCGGGCCGTCTCGTCGGCCGGCACAACAAGCAAAGGATCAGCGAGCGTCCGCATCTCGCCGCCATCCCGGCCGCTGAGACCGGTCGCGACCAGCCCCTTTTCGCGCGCCACCTTCAGTGCCAGCAGCACGTTGGGGGAATGCCCGGAGGTGGAGATCCCGATTGCGACGTCACCCGGCCGTCCGAGCGCTTCGATTTGGCGCGAGAACACGTGCTCAAATCCGAGATCATTGCCGGTCGCGGTCATGGCCGAGCCATCGGCATGGAGGGCGATCGCGGCGATTGGATCACGGTCGGCGATGTATCTGACGGTCATTTCGGTTGCCAGATGCTGAGCGTCGGCGGCGCTGCCTCCGTTGCCGAAGAACAACAACTTTCCGCCCGCACGGACGCAAGTCACGCAGGCCTCGACCAATCGCGCAAAATCACCGCCAAGCGCATCGCGTACCGCCTCCGCCGCCGCTAAATGCCGGGCTACTTGATCCTGATAGTAACTTTCGATTTCCATGACGGGTATGCGCGACCTTCGAGCCGTTTAGTTACACATCTGGGTTTATCGCGGAACGTGTCGAGAAACCAGAGCTTTGCAGTGCCAAGGGATGTGCCAAGGGATGTGCCAAGGGACGTGCCAAGGGACGTACCACGACTGTTGCGAATTCGCGGGGTGTCCATGCTAAAAGAACTTCACCCACGCCCAAGGAGTATGACATGAGCACTATCCTGACCGAAAACGGTGTCCGCAAGATGGATGAAGGTGACCCACTGGCGACCTACCGCGATCAGTTCTATTTGCCGAAAGATGTCGTTTATCTGGACGGAAACTCGCTCGGGGCAGCGCCGAAAGCCGCATTCGATGAGTTGGAAACCGCTGCCAAAACTGAATGGGCGGATCAGCTTATACGGAGTTGGCGCGGCGCTGACTGGTGGGTTCTGGGAGAAAAACTGGGCAACCAGCTGGCAGAGTTGATCGGTGCCGGGCCCGATCAAGTCACGGTCTGCGACACGACCTCGATCAACATCTACAAGGCTTTGCATGCGGCGTTGTCACTGCGCCCGGATCGATCGGTAATCCTAACCGAGGCCGAAGGCTTCCCGACCGATAGCTATATCGCCGAGGGCGTGCAGTCGGTTCGCGACAGGACCGAGTTGCGGTTGGAAGACCTCGATGAGGACACGATTGAGGACTACCTAGATGAGACGGTCGCGGTGGTTTTAATCAATCACATCGACTACCGCAGTGCCTCGGTTCGGAACATGAAAGCCATCACCGAGAAGATTCACGCTGCCGGCGCGATCGCGGTTTGGGACCTTTGCCACAGTGCCGGTATTTATCCGGTCGATCTGGAAGCCGCGAATGCCGACTTCGCCGCCGGCTGCACTTACAAATACCTGAACGGTGGCCCAGGATCGCCGGCCTTCATTTATGCCGCCAAACGCCATCACGGCTCGTTTTCGCAGCCGTTGTCCGGCTGGTGGGGGCATGTCGAGCCATTCGCCTTCGAGCCGAATTATACCGGCGACACTGGCATCAGGCGGTTGCTTTGCGGCACTCAGCCAATCCTCTCAATGCGTGCGCTCAAGGCCAGCCTCGATATGTATGACACGGTCGATATGGCCGCAGTTCGCAAGAAGAGCCAGTCGCTGACCAGCCTCTTTATCGATCTGGTCGACCAGGAATGCGACGGGCTTGGGGTCACGGTGATCAGCCCGCGCGACGCCGACGCGCGCGGCAGCCAGGTCTCGCTCGCCCACGGAAATGGGGCGGCGATTGTCCATGCGCTGACTGAGCGGGGCGTGATCGGCGGGTTCCGGGAGCCCAATGTCATGCGGTTCGGTTTCGCGCCGCTCTATCTGACACATCATGATGTCTGGCTGTCGGTGGCACATCTGAAAGAGGTCCTGGAAACCGAGGCGTGGCGGGAAGACCGCTTCAACGCCGCCGGAAAAATCTCATGAGCCTGCTGTTCAAGGAACTCGACTACCGCGAGACACCGATCGGGGCGCTGAGTTTGCGTCGACGACGCGAGTTATCAACCGGCGCCGACGTATTCGAAATCAAACTCGGCGAAGAGTATTTGATGTCGAGCCAATTCACAGCATCGGAAATCGCCTTGGGCAATCTGGGCGTGACAGAGCTTGGTGGGCGTGATCTAGACGTAGTCGTTGGCGGCCTTGGTCTAGGGTATACGGCACAAGCCGTCCTTCAGCACGACACCGTCGGATCGCTCATCGTCGTCGACACCCTGGACGCGGTTATTGATTGGCACCGAACCGGACTGCTGCCGCTCGGACCGGAATTGACGGCGGACCCGAGATGTCGGTTTGTGCATGGCGATTTCTTCAAACTCGCCACCTCAGAAGACGGGCTCGATCCGGAAGCTCCGAAGCGGAAATTCGATGCCATCTTGGTCGATATCGACCACTCACCCGACTTCCTGCTCGACCCGGAGAACGCCGCGTTCTATCAGCCCGACGGTTTGCGGCGCCTGATCGCGCATCTGAAACCGGGTGGCATCTTCGGCCTTTGGTCGAATGAGCACGCCGACGACACTTTCATCGACCGACTTGCCGAGGTGTTCGCAGATGCGCACGCCGAACCCGTGACGTTTCATAATCCGTTGCAGGACAACGAGGTCACCCAGACTGTCTA
>JABIRP010000355.1 GCA_018699735.1 Rhodospirillaceae bacterium
ACGCCGACGTTTTGCCGGCCATTTGTGGATGCTGTGTCCACGCCGCCTATAATGCATTATTCCGGGAGGTAGTCAATATTTAAATAAAATTTTATCTAAATTAATTATACCCACAATTACCCCATATATTACAACGAGTTATTAGAGTCTCAAGACCAATATATACCCGATTCTGCGCGAAATCTGTTAGCTCGAAGCTGGCGCTTTGATCGGTGGCGTGATGACAATCGCCAGGATGACCAAGCCACCGGCGATCATCTGCATCACGCCAATTTCTTCTCCGAAGGCGAGCCATCCAACCAGAAACATGGTCGGTAATTCAAAACTGCCGGCCATCGCGGCCCGTGCCGCGCCGACTTTGGGTACCGCGAACACATACAGAAACTGCGGCAGCATAGCGGTTCCGATCGACAGGCCGGCGATCAACAGCCAATCGGATAAACGACTTGGCACCACGACATCGATATCCAAGGACAAGACCAAGGGTGCCAGGCCGACGACAGACCCGGAAAGCGCGCTTACCATGCGTTCGGGCAGGGAGAGAACCCAGAGTTTTCCGGCCAGGACCGGGATGCCGAGGCCGAAGCCGATCGGTGCCGCGAAAGAAATCAACAGTGCTGTGAACACCTCGGGATCAATACTTCCCGGAGAAAGCGCCAAGGCGGCGGCACCGAGAATCATGAGAGCAGCCAGGATCGTGCGGCCGGCCGGCCGTTGCCCGAGAATGATCCAGGCAAACAAGACAGCGAACAGCGGGTAGGTCATGTAGATCACACCGGCGAGCGCAATCGGCGCCACTTTGACCGCGTGGACATACCCGATCCAGCCGAGCCCCATGATCAGCCCGCAACCGAATCCCATCAACATCGCCGGCCGCTTGTCACGCGAGACCATCAGAAATGGCAGCAGTAGTGCCGCCGTAAAGGCAAAACGGTAAAACGCGATTGCCGGCACAGCAATCCCAGCGTCGATCAGGCCTCTCGCGAAGATCGGGACCAACCCAAAGCCAACCGCCGACACTGCGACCATCACGGTCGCCAAGGTTGGGCCCGGTTGAATTGACAAGAGGGAACGCCGCAGTGCCATAGTGCACCGCTATCACATGTCGTCTCGTATGCGTAAACTATCTTGGTTATTGCGCAATGCTCCCTGGAGATCCTGAATGACGGCCGACCATCCGATTTGGCCAGCGCGCCTGAACCATCTCTGTCTCGATACACCCGACCCGGAGGCGATGATCGCGTTTTATCGCGATGGCCTTGCCATGACGGCAGAGGAGATCGGGCCAGGGCACTGGCGGCTCGATGGACCCGAGCGCCGAATACTTTTGCGCCGGGCCGAGGCGGCTGGTCTTGGGTATGCTGGTTTCGCGATCGACGATGAGGCCCAGCTCGCGGCCTTACGGGTCCGTATCCAGGCGGCCGGCTGCGAGATATCCGACAATCCCTCACCGTTCTTGCGCCAAGACGCCTTTGCGGTAGCGGACCCGGACGGCAATTTGTTCTGCTTCGGGGCGCCAAGTGAGGCGCTTTCGGTCGGCTCTGGTATTGCCGGCCGCCTGCAACATGTGGTGGTGGCGACCGAAGGATTGCCGGCGATGATGGACTTCCAGGACCGTGTGCTCGGCACGGTTACCTCGGATCACGTGCGGGCTGATGACGGCGCGATCACAGCCGCTTTCTATCGGTCCGACCCGGAGCATCACAGCTTCGCCTGTTTTGGCGCGCCCGAAGCAGGGCTCGATCATCACGCCTATGAGGTGCCGGACTGGAACGCCATCCGGGACTGGGCTGACCATATGGCCGATTTGCGGGCGACCTCGTTTTGGGGGCCAGGCCGGCATGGCCCGGGCAACAACCTCTTCCTCATGGTGCTCGACCCCGACGGCAACAAGATCGAGTTCTCGGCCGAATTGGAGCATATGCCGATCGATATGGCCCACCGCGATTGGCCGCACGAAGAGCGAACCCTCAATCTTTGGGGCGGCGCTTGGATGCGGAGTTGAGCGCCGATCGAGACGCTTAGGCTGGGGCAGGTCGACAAGATAACACTCAATATTCGTCATCCTGAGGTGCCCGACCAACGGGAGGGCCTCGAAGGACGCACCACGGCCACAGCGTGCGTCCTTCGAGGCTCGCTACGCTCGGCACCTCAGGATGACGAATATTAAGTATTGTCTCGTCATCCTGTCGAAGAACGCCCCGAAGAACGCTCTGCTCTGCTCACAGCAACCGGGGTTGCCGCGGCTGTGCGAGGCCCGCTAGCGGCTCGATAATATCCGCATCGTCGTTTCGCACATTGCCGACCCGGGTCGATATTTCGTAGGTCGCCAGTCCTTCGCCTTGGAAGGGGCGCAACAGGTCAGTGGCTTCTTGGTCGGTGCCTGTGAGCCAGGTGTCGTGATCTTCCGACGCGGCCAGCATTACAGGCATGCGCGGGTGGATGTGAGCGATCTCCGGGGTGGCATCGATGGTCAGTATGGTGAAGGTTTCGACCAGAGGTTCCTCCGGCTCGTTCGGACGTTGCCAGCTTTCCCAGAGCCCCGCAAAGGCAAACAGATCACTGTCGCGCAGGCAAATTCGGTAGGGTTGCTTCACGTCGTCAATCACCCGCCACTCGTAAAACCCATCGGATGGCACCAAACAACGGCGCCTTGAGAAGGCCGATCGGAAAGACGGTTTTACGGTCACCGTCTCGGATCGCGCGTTGATCATCCGAGAGGCCATGGTTTCGTCTTTGGCCCATTTGGGAACCAGGCCCCAACGCAACATATCGAGGTGCCGGGCGCCGTCGCGGGTTCGGATCACCGGGGCCATTTGCAGCGGCGCCAAATTGTAGCGCGGTTCGACGTTGACGCGGTCGTTAACGTCGAATAGACGCCGTATGGCCTCGGGGGCTGTGGTGATGCTGTAGCGTCCACACATAAATGTTCTCTCCGGCTTCGCGCCGAGAACCGGCGCACCTCATCATCCAGGAAGACCGAATTTCCTGCAAATGCTACACATACATGATTGTTCTTCCCAGACAGTTGTGAAGATCCCAAAGCCGGAGACGTTGAATGCCCAGTCAATACCTCGACCCCGCCATTGCCATTGCCCGCCGGGCCGGCGAGTTGATCTTGCGATATTATGCCGACGAGATCGCGGTTGATGAGAAGACGGACGGGTCACCGGTTACCGCAGCTGATCGCGCTGCCGAGGTTTTGATCGAGGCGGCTCTGCTCGAAATCGCACCTGAAATACCGATTGTTGCCGAAGAGGCCGTGTCGGCCGGACGTATTCCGGACACGTCCGGTGGCACTTACTGGCTGGTCGACCCCTTGGATGGAACCAAGGAGTTCATCAATCGCAACGGTGATTTCACCGTAAACCTCGGCCTGATGGTCGACCATGAACCGGTTTTGGGTGTGATGCATACACCGGTCGACGGCATGGCCTGGGCCGGGGTCGTGGGACATGGCGCATTTGAAGAAGACGGCGACGGCGATCGCCGCATGATCCAAGTCCGCGAGCCGAGCGAGGATGGCTTGGTCGTGGTGGCCAGCCGCTCACACCGCTCACCGGAACTGGAAGCCTATATTGCCGATTTGGATGTGACGGACTCTATTTCGCGAGGGTCGGCGCTGAAATTTTGTCTCGTTGCGCGCGGGGAAGCGGATATTTATCCGCGACTCGGGCCAACCATGGAATGGGATACTGCGGCCGGCCACGCCATCTTGCTGGCGGCAGGTGGGTCGATGACCAACCCAGACGGCTCGCCGTTCCGGTATAACAAACCCAAATTCCTAAACGGTCACTTCATCGTCAAGGGTGGGTGAAAAGTCTCAAATCGCGCGTGCCAGGCGGCAGAACTCTTCGATTGAAAGCTCTTCCGGGCGGGCTGTCGGCTCTATGCCGGCGCCCCGCAGCAAGCCCTCGCCACCGAGTTTCTTGAGGCTGGAGCGCAGCATCTTGCGGCGTTGGCCGAAGGCGGCTTGTGTCAACTGCTCCAATTGCCTCCGGTTGGCTGGGAACAATGGTGTCGCGCGCGGCTCCAGGTGAACGATCGCCGACGTTACCTTAGGCGGTGGCGTAAAAGCCCGGGCCGGGACCTCGAATAGCAGCCGCGCTTCGGCCAGCCACTGAACAACAATCGACGGGCGACCGTATTGCGAAGTGCCGGGGGCCGCAACGAGGCGCTCGGCAACCTCCTTCTGGAACATGAGTGTCAGACTGTCGAATGCATCCGGTTGCTCCAGCCATCCGAGCAGCAATCGGGTCGCAATGTTGTAGGGTAGATTTGCGACGATCCGCCTTGGTGCCGGTCCCAAAGACGTGGGGTCAAGTTTGAGGGCATCCGCTTCAACGATGTGCAGGCGGCCGGCCGAGGCTTCGACCAGCTCGGACAATGCCGCGACTGCGCGCGGGTCACGCTCGACCGCGACGACATTAGTCGCGCCTTCAAGCAATAACGCCCTCGTGAGACCGCCAGGGCCCGGCCCGATTTCGATTGTGGTTCCGGACGACAGGTCACCTGCAGCACGCGCGATGCGGCGGGTCAGGTTCAAATCCAGAAGAAAGTTCTGGCCCAGCGATTTCCGGGCTGTGAGATCATATCGGCGAATGGTCTCACGCAGCGGCTCCAGAGCCTCGATAGCGCTGGTCATGCCCCCGCCTTAGAATTTGCCCCGGCGTTCAAATCTGCCGCGGCCCGTCTCGCGGCCATTCGTGCGGCTTGTCCGATGGCAGCAACCAGACTGCGACAGTCTGCCGTTCCGGTGCCAGCAATAGCTAGCCCGGTGCCGTGGTCCGGTGAAGTGCGCACGAACGGCAAACCAAGCGTGACGTTGATGCCACCCCAAAAATCCACCGTCTTGATCGGAATAAGCGCCTGATCGTGATACATGCAAAGAGCAGCATCGTAGCGAGCGCGGGCTTCAGCGTGGAACATGGTGTCCGGCGGTTCCGGCCCAAAGGCGTCGATGCCGAGCTTCTTCAAGTCTTCGACGGCTGGACGGATCATATCAATTTCCTCGCGACCCATGCCGCCTTCCTCTCCGGCATGCGGGTTCAGACCGGCAACGGCGATGCGCGGATTGGGAATAGCAAAATCCCGCGCCAATCCCTCGGCAGTGATCCGGCCCAGTTCGACGATCAATTCCCGGGACAGAAGTCTGGGCGCTTCGGTCAACGCCACATGGATGGTCGCTGGAACAACCCGCAATTCCGGACATGCGAGCATCATCACAGGTTGGACACCCGGGCCCGCCAATTCGGCCAGGAATTCGGTATGCCCTGGGTGCTTAAACCCGGCTGCATGCAGGGAGGATTTTTGGATCGGGTTTGTCACGACGGCGGCAGCTTTACCCGATTGAACCAAAGCTACCGCCTGCTCGATCGCCGCGATCACTGTGGCCGCATTGGCGGGATCGGGGTGGCCAGCTTTGATGGGTGCAGTGTACTCGGTCGCTAAGACTGGTAGGGCATCCGCGAAATGTGCCGTGGCCTGCGCTATATCGTCAATCGTCACGACCGGAACCGCAATGCCTAACGTCTTGGCTAAAGCAGTCAGCCGGCTTGGATCTTCGATCAGGGCGAAGGCTGGAAGTTCCGAGCGGTGATCTGCCCAGGCCGCAAGCGTGATTTCCGCGCCTATGCCTGCCGGTTCCCCCGGGGTGATGACGACCGGCAGAGCACCATGCGAGGTGGCGCCATGCGAGATCATCTAAATTCGGGTCTCGATGAACGCAGCCCGCCGCAGATCGCGAATATAGCGCTGGGCGAGGGAGCCGAACTTCTTATTCACCAAGCGAGCGCGGATCATATCGGCACTCGGCAGCGGGCTGGCCGGCTCCACCTTGTCGCAGACCATGAGCACTGAGAAGCCGCCTGGCAGTCTGACCGGGGCGCTGGGCTTGCCAACCGCGAGTGCTGCAACCGGCGCTCGCAGGATGGGCGCCAAGTCACGCAGCTTCATTTTGACGAGATCAGCGCCAGCCGGAGAGCGAACCTCCTTTGCCAATTCGTCCATGTCGGCACAGTTTCGAGCCGATTCCTTAATGGCTTGGGCAATCGATTTCTGCGAGTCCACCTCTGTTGAGGAGGCCTTTGGAGGAACTGGCAAAAAGACCTGCTTCAGTGTGACCGTCGCGTCCAACGGATTGGGGCGACTGAGGAGACGACGATCGGCGAGCCGCAGAACGTGGAAGCCGAATATGGTGCGCACTGGCTCGCTAAGCTCACCCGGCTTCAGGGATTTAATCGCTGTCCCGAGCTCCGGGCTTAACTGTTCGGGGATAACCCAACCGATATCGCCGCCGGTTGCGGCCGCAGCATCGCGAGAGAATTCCCGCGCGACTGCGGCGAAATCAGAGCCGGCACGGATCTGCGCCGTCAGCCGCCTGGCCAGTTCCAGGATCTCACTTTCGCGCGCTGGGTCGTCAACCGGCAACAGGATTTCAGAAACACGGCTTTGCGGTTTGTCCTGGTTCCGCCGCAGATTTTCCAGAACTTCGTCGACTTCCTCGTCCGTCACCTTGAAGTTTGAGCTGAAGCGGCGGCGAACCAACTTGGTCCAGGCGATTTCCGCTCTCAGTTGAGTGAGCGCGCTGACGGGGTCGACGCCGATATTCGTCAAGGCCTTCTCAAAGGTTCCAGCAGGCCATTTATTCCTTTTCTCAAGGATCGACTTTGCTCGGGCAAGATCCTGTTCCGGGATCTTGATGCCCTTGGCCTCAGCTTCCTCGAGCTGCAACTGCTCATCTACCAGAGTGCGCAGAACTTGCGGCCAGAGTTTACGGTGGGTCTCAATATTGTTCGGTAGGTTTGAGCCCTTGACGATCATGGTTGTGCGCGACTGCAGGTCTTGCATCGAGAGAACGCGGTCGTTCACCACGGCGGCAATGCGCAGGGTTTGCTGCGCCGAAGATGGGCTGGCAGCCACGACCGTGACCGCAATCAGTGCAAATGCCACGACGGCGAATGTTGTGCGAAACCTATGTGTCGCGCTTTGGATCATGGTCCGGTCGTCAATTCTGTTTGTTCGCAACAGCCTTGCGAAGATGGCGAGCCTAGACCAAAAGTGCAAGTCGTCGCTGTTGATGCTTATGCTGGCGATGTCAGTGCCCTTGCCACTGCGCATCATCAGAAGCCCTGCACAGCGCCGAGGTACTTGAAATTAACCCGCAAGAACACTCGATCGTCTGGTTTTATGTCTTCATCTTCAAGGTCGGTTCTTTCAAATCGGAGGCCGACCGAGATGCATTCATCGCTGTAGACTAGGCCGAATCCGGCTTTACGGGTCGTGTTCTGGCCGCTCGACAGGTCTTGTATCAGATCGAGGCGCGCACTCCAGGTGTCGGTGATCTTAGCGCCGAGGGCAAAGTCAATTTGCTCCCGATCGCCGAACCCCGTTGTCGAGAGCGACTCGTCGAGAACAATATAGTCCGCCGTCAACTCGACCCGATCACCGCGAATGCGCACCCCGAGCTCATTGCGGTTCGGGCCCAAGTCATCCTTGTCGAAGCGAAACCGGTATAGAAGGTCGAGCCAGTTCCTAGGCGCCACATGGACCCGCCCGACAATGTCCGAAAGGTTTTCGTCAAGGCCGGAGGTGGAACTGAAGGCGCTGTTGCCCCAAAACCGATAGCTCTGCCCGACCATGAGGCTGGTCGAGCCGCCGCTATCGCCAAATACCCCAAGCCGGATGCCGTAATCGACGCGCGCGCCGCTGGTTACCCGATCGACACCTTCATACCGGTTCAAACGGAACAAGTTGGTGTCGTCGAATTCGAAAGCCAAACTGTCCTCGTTCGGGATTTCGTCGGGGTTGCTGCCATTTGGTCCGGCGACGACATTGACGATTGGCTCGATCAACTGGTTCATACGCGGGCCGCGTCGGACCAACGGGTAGCGCCAGTTGAGGCCGACCTGCGGGAAGATCCGACCGGCCGTCTCTTCCTCACCCTCGGCTTGTACGCCGGTCGTGTCGGTGGCGTTGTTGGTGAAGTAGACATCGCCCTGCATCGCTGCGGTTACCGTCGTCACCCATCCCGCTTCAGAGTAGTGCGGTAGTGACCAGTTTCCAGCCAATGACAGGCGACGGCTGTCGGCACCTAGGGCTCGGGTCAGGGACATTAAACTGGCATCGAACTTAACCCGGCCACCCCAGTCATCCGGCTCGCCGATCAGGCTCATCTCAGCAAAAGGGGCTACGATGGGGGAGATCTCGCGCCTGTCGCCAGCTCTTAAGCCCTGGAACTTGTACGCGTTGACCGCACCGTAATCGGTGCTGGAAAACCCCTCAGCGAACAGCCGGCTGGTCAGGATCTGCTGATCCCCCAGATCATAGCGTCTGAGATATGTGCGTTGGCTTGCCTGTTGATAGTCGAAGCCGGCGCGCCAGGTATCGTCCAGGGACCAACGGCCTTTCAGGTCGGCGCTGGCTTGGGTGGATTTCTCACCGGTCTCGCCACCATCTTCGCGCTCGTCGACGAATGCTGCCGTGGTTCCCAGATCTAGTTCACCTCTGGATAGGCGCTGACGATAGCGGCTGCGCAGAATTACACCCTCTCGGCTATAGAGGATTGGCTCAAGCTCCAAGTCCCGGGATCGATCGATCGCCCAGAAATAGGGTTGACCGAAGATCGTGCCAAGTTCGTCTGACTGGCCGATGGTTGGTGCCAGGAAACCGGACCGGCGTTTTACCGTTGGGTCCGGGTGCGAAAAGTATGGGGTGTAGAGAACTGGTATACCGAACATTTCCAGCACAGCATCTTCATACTCAACCTCCCGGCGCACCTCGTCATGGATGACGCGAATGGCTTTGATTTGCCAAACCGGGGGACGGCCGGGATCCTCCTTGCACAAATTACAGGGTGAGAATACAGCCCGGTCCATCGTCTTGGATTGCCCGGCAACGCGCTGGGCTTGACGGGCGGCGAAACGAGAACCGTCCGAGAGCAAGACGCTGAGGTCTCGGATAAAGCCTTTCTTCATCTCGTCGGACAACTCGACGAATTCCGCAAATACCACCTCACCGCTCGGTTCCAGCAAGGAGATGTTGCCGCTCGCCGTGACCGTATTGCCGCGCTGACTGTAGGTGACGGTGTCTGCCAACAGGATGCGGCCGTTCTGTTCAAGCTCTACACCACCGCGCGCGGTCACGGTGCCGAGCGTCTCATCATAAATCAGTTCATCCGCAGTCAGCAGAACCGGCGCCCCGCTGTCCGGTTTGACCGAGTTCGATTGTGCCCACAGCGGCTCAACTCCGAGAGCCATAGTGAGGGCTATCGCTAGAGTTAGGCTGAGGAACGATCGACGCATGGCCTCAACCGTCCTCTAGATGCAGCAGGCTCGCAGCACCCAGCAAAGCGGCAACGCTGGCCGGGGTCCAGGCGGCGAGTACCTCGGGCACGCGCGCCGACAGACCAAGCGCGAAGACAACGTCCGAGAGGACCTGCAGAACGAAAACAAAAAACAACCCCGCTGTCACCCAGAGCAGCACACCGCCGCGCCTATTGGGTCGCAGCGAGAATGTCGCCGCGATCAAGACCATCGCCGCCATCATCAGCGGCGAGGCGAGAAGCGAATGCCAGTACAATCGGTGGCGCACAGCCGTGAACCCCGCATCTTCCAGGACAGCAATAAATTTAGGCAGTTCCCAGAAACTCATCGTCTCAGGCGAGGCGAAACTGTCGTAGATGTTGTCGATCGTCAGGCTGGTATCCAACTGGAAAAAGGATTGAGCGCTTGGGATGCCGTCACGGTTCGAATGCACAATATCCCGGATCGCCCAATGTCCGGGCTCAAGCGTGGCCGTGCGGCCATCTATTCGTCCCGCGAATGCACTTTTATCGTCGAACAGGAAAACCGTGACCTCGGACAGTGCAACGCCATCCTGTCCAATACCACGAGCGTGCAGGATTGAATGCCCGTCTTTCGTCCGTTCGCGTAGCCAAAGCCCGCCGGAGGACACCGCCAGCAGATTGCCGCGGTTGCGCAGAATGCTGTTCTCCATACGCTCGTATCGCGCCGTCAACACAGACGCCACTGGATTGATGATAGTCACTTTTGCAATGCCGAGCAGGATCGCGATGAGTAGGGCCGGGAGCAGGAATTGCCAGACCGAAACGCCGGCGGCTCGGGCGACGACGAGCTCGTGGCTGCGGGTCATCCGCGTGAACGCCAGCATTCCACCGAACAGGACGGCATAGGGAAATACTGTCTGGCCCATATTTGGCAGTTTAAGTGCGGCCAATTGGATCATCAGCCCGAATGTCGCCGCCTCTCGATTGGCGCCTCTGCGCAGCAACTCGATCAGGTCGATCAGGAATACCACCGCCAGGATGGCGGCGAAGGTGCCCAGGACCCAGAACAGGAACTGGCGTCCGAAATAGGCTGAGAGAGTGCCGGAAAGTCGCATTGCCTGATCTACCCAGTAACCGCGCCGGTGCGATCGGTTATTTCGGCCTTTTCTTCGGCCTTATCCTGGCGCCGAAATTTCTGACGGAAGAGCAGGAAGGTGCAAATGATCATTGGTATCACGAGAACAATATACATAGATCCGATCAGCAGCGGTTGTTTCGCACCAAGATATTTAGCCGCGAGCAATAGCGATTGGGTGGCCGCGACGAGAAGAATGGCGAGCGCAACGCGCCGACCTTGGCCTCGTCGTGAGAACTCACCCCGCAACAGAACAACCAACACGATAAGCGTCAGTGCCGGCGACAACAATGGTGACGCCAGCCGGAAATGCCCCTCGGCAACGAATTCCGGTGCGTTGCGCGGGTCGGTGACCTTTGCCGTCGGGTTCAACAAGTCGGTCACGAAAAGCTCATTTTGTTCTCGGAACGTGCGACGTGCCTCATTGCCAAGTACGCCCAGATCGATGGTGTAGCGGTCGAAATAAAGCAGGTCTGTGTGTCCGGTCTCGGCATTTCGGCTCTGGCGATTGCCCGCCCGCATGAAAACGCGCGGCGAACGATCGTTCATGACCAACGCGCCTCGCTCGGCCATAAGGGTGACGGCGACCTTTGGGTCGCGTTCATCATGCACGATGATGCCGGTAAGTTCACCGCTCTGTTTGCGCTCGCGAACATAGACTGTGACCCCGGGCCCAATGGCGTTAAATACGCCCTCCCGCAGCAGCAGGTCGCTGTAGTTATGGCGGATCGAAAACTGCAGTTCCTTGAAGGCACGGTATGAGACCGGCATCAGGTAGAGCGTCATCGCGTAGGACAGCACCGTTGATCCGAGCGCCAGATAAAACGCCGGGCGCGCCAGGCCAAGTGGGCTGATCCCGGCAGCGGTAAGCACGACGATTTCGCGGTCGTTGATCATGCGGTTGTAGATATACAGAACCGAGGCGAAACAGCCGATCGGCAACGCGATCGACAGCCAGGTCGGCATAAGCAATACGGTCAGATAGAGGAAGGTGGCGAGCGGCAGGCCGCGATTGACGATCAGATCAATGAACCGCAATGACTGGCTGAGCCAGATTACGAGCGTCAGTGTGACCACGACGAAAATCATCGCGGTTGCCAATTGACCTAAAACGTAGCGGCTTATGCCCATATTTGCCGTGCTTCCGCGGCTTCGCACCTGGGCGCGCGCGACCCCGAATCGGGCCGGTCCCGACACCCGGCCGCATCATAGTGATGTTTGCCGACATGCCAACATAAAGTCGCTGTTTCTTCCGCACGGAACCCGATACGCTCTAGACCGGTTATGAAATTCCAACGCGGCTCTCGGAGACCCATCGATGAAGATCACGTTCGCCAATCTCGCACTCCCGTCCAAGGGATCGATCGCCATAGGAGTAATGGAAGAGCGTAAGCTCCTGAAACTCGGCAAACAACTCGACCGGTCGGTGGGCGGGCTTTTAAGTTCCGCCATGGCCAGCAGCCGTTTCACCGGCAAGGCGCATCAGAGCCTTTCGGTCTTTACGCCCAAGGGCCGGGTCGTTCTATACGGGCTTGGTAAGGGTGAAAATATCGACGAGCTCTGGGCCGAAGCGGCTGGCGGCAATATCCGCGCGCATTTGGCCGGATCCGGCGAGAGCGAGGTCTCGGTCGTGTTCGAAGGTCATCCGGGCGCCGGTAAGGAAATCGAAACCCGGGCGGCCAGGCTTGCCTATGGTGCCGTGCTTCGCGCCTATTCCTTCGACAAGTACAAAACCAAACGCAAAGCGGAAGACAAGCCGACGTTGAAGAAGATGTCGGTCCTGGTCGAGGGCCACGCGAAAGCACGCGCGCGTTTCAAGGATCTGTCCGAGATCGCAACCGGCGTGGCGTTGACCCGGGATTTGGTCTCTGAGCCGCCGAATGTGCTGCACCCGGAGAGCTATGCCGAGCGCTGTAAATCGCTGAAGGATGTTGGTATCAAGGTCGAGATCCTTGGCGAAGCGAAAATGGAAAAGCTCGGCATGGGCGCTCTGCTCGGTGTCGGCCAAGGCTCCAGACGCGAGAGCAAGATCGTGATCATGCGCTGGAATGGCGCACCGAAGGGCACGGACCAACAGCCGGTCGCAATCGTCGGCAAGGGCGTTTGCTTCGACACTGGCGGTATCTCGCTGAAACCGGCCGGCGGCATGGAAGACATGAAGTGGGACATGGGCGGCTCCGGCGTTGTGGTCGGGCTGATGCGGGCGCTCGCCGGCCGCAAGGCCAAGGTTAATGCGATTGGTGTCATCGGTCTGGTCGAGAACATGCCTGACGGCAACGCCCAGCGTCCGGGGGATATCGTCACTTCGATGTCCGGTCAAACCATCGAGATCATCAACACCGATGCCGAGGGTCGGCTCGTGCTGGCGGACGCGCTTTGGTACACCAAAGATCGCTTCAAGCCGCGCTTCATGGTCGATCTGGCGACTTTGACCGGCGCGATGATGGTGGCGCTTGGCCAACAAACCTGCGGCTATTTCTCGAACGACGACGCTCTGTCCGACAATATTGCTGCGGCCGGTAAGGCAACGGGCGAGGCGGTTTGGCGCATGCCGCTTGGCGATGAATACAACAAGATGATGGACAGCGATGTTGCCGACATGAAGAACGCCGGCGCGCGTTGGGGCGGGTCTGTCACCGCAGCCTGCTTCCTGGAGCGGTTCGTTGACGGCATGGCCTGGGCGCATATGGATATCGCTGGCGTCACTTGGTCGGCCAAAGACAAGCCAACTGTGCCCAAGGGCGGCACAGGCTGGGGCGTGCGTCTGCTCGACCGCATGATCCGCGATAACTACGAAGCCTGACGGAAATTGTGGTCTGAGCCATGACTGAGATCTGGTTCTACCACTTGACTACCCGGCCGTTGGAATCGGCGCTTCCGGTTTTGCTGGAGCGAGTGCTGAAGGCTGAGGCTCGAGCGGTGGTTATGGCCGGCAGCGAAGCCCGGGTGGCTGAACTTGATGCACATCTCTGGACCTTTGATCCGAACTCCTGGCTGCCGCATGGCACTGCAAAGGCGGGCGAGGCAGCGGACCAACCGATCTGGTTAACGACAGAGGACGAGAATCCGAACGGATCGGATTATCTCTATTTGACCGACGGGGCCGAGACCGCACGGCCTGATGCGTACAAGCGGGTTTCTCTGGTGTTTGACGGCCGAGACGACGTCGCCACTCAAACCGCTCGGGAGCACTGGAAGGCTTTTCGCGAGGCCGGCCATGATCTGGCCTACTGGAAGCAGAATGAAACCGGGCGTTGGGAGAAAGCCGGGTAGGGGGAAACTGCCTCAATTGCCGTTTCCCGGCCGAGCAACGCGAGAGCCGGGATCTCGCAACCATGTATTCTTCGGATCGAGATCCCGGTCTTGGCTGCGCCAAACCGGGAAACGACATATGGGTGCGGGAAGAGAAGATCGCCGACTTTCCGGCCCCATTCAATCCGACTATCATGCCGGCAGAACGTTAATCGGGGAGGTAAGCATGCACGATCTCGTCATTCGCGGCGGAACCATCATTGATGGCACTGGCGCCGATCGGTTCACCGGTGACTTAGCCGTCGACGACGGAGTGATCACGCAAGTCGGCGGCAAGGCCGGTGCTGCTAGCCGTGAGATCCAAGCCGATGGGTTGCTGGTGACGCCGGGCTGGGTCGATGTGCACACCCACTACGACGGCCAGGCGACCTGGGACCCGGAACTTGCCTCCTCATCCTGGAATGGGTCGACGACCATTCTGTTCGGTAATTGCGGGGTCGGCTTCGCGCCGGTGCGCACAGAACACCACGAGGCGTTGATCGATCTCATGGAAGGGGTCGAGGACATCCCGGGGATTGCGCTTGCCGAAGGGCTCGACTGGGACTGGGAAAGCTTTCCCGAATACATGGATGCGTTGGAGCGCCGCGACCGGGTGATCGACGTGGCGGCCCAGATGCCGCATCACGCGCTCCGGGTCTATGTCATGGGCGAACGCGCCATCCGGCATGAACTGGCGACCTCCGAGGATATTGAAATCATGGCCCGCCTGACCGGCGAGGCCATTCAAGCCGGCGCATTCGGTTTCACTACCTCACGCACCGACAGCCACAAGACGACGTCCGGCGATTTCGTTCCCGGGCGCTATTCCGGCACCGATGAGTTGGTCGGTATCGGCCGGGAGCTTGGCCGGTTGGGTGCTGGTGTGTTCGGCTTGATTTCCGATTTCGAGGATGAAGATGCCGAGTTTGAGTGGATGACCAAGCTCAGTGCCGAAACTGGACGACCTTTCTGGTTCCTGCTCACCGACCGGGGGACCGACCCGCAACGATGGCGGCGCCTGATCGCAGGGGCCAAGGCGGCGGAGAAACAGGGCGCATCGATAACGGCGCAAGTCGCCGGCCGTCCTGTTGGCCTAGTCCTCGGGTTGACCACCTCCCTCACGCCGTTCTCAGTCCGCTCGACCTTCCGGGAGTTGGATGATCTCTCGGCTGAAGACAAACTCGCACGGCTGCGGGACCCCGAGGTGAAGCGTGCCATTCTTGGCGAAGAGGTCTCCGACCGGCTGCTCAAGGTCTTGCCGCCGCTCACCCAGGCCATCGCGACCCGGTGGGACCGGATGTATGTATTGGGCGATCCGCCGAACTACGAGCCGACCCAAGATCAGAGCGTTGCAGCACTCGCCGAGCGTGCGGGCAAATCACCGGAAGAGTTCGCCTACGACTACCTCGTCGGCGGCGATGGTAACGCCAAGTTCCTGTTCCCGGTCACCAACTATGTGACCGGCGACCTGGAGCCGGTGCGTGAGATGATCACCAATCCGGACACCGTGCTCGGCCTGTCGGATGGCGGGGCACATTGTGGGATCATCTGCGACGCCAGTGTGCCGAGTTTCATGCTTTCGCATTGGGGACGTGATCGGTCGCGTGGCGAGAGGCTGCCCGTGGAATGGCTGGTGAAGAAGCAGACAGCCGATACGGCGGATTTCTTCGGCTTCAAAGATCGCGGCCGGTTGCAGCCCGGCAAGAAAGCCGACGTCAATCTGATCGATTTCGAGAAACTGCAACCGCGTGCACCAGAAATTGTCAATGACCTGCCGGCTGGCGGGAAGCGCTTGATCCAGAAGGTCGATGGATACGCAGCGACCATCGTCTCAGGCGAGACGATCTTCGAACGCGGCGTGGCGACGGGTGCCAGACCGGGTAAGCTCGTGCGCGCAGGCCGGTAGAGCAGGGCGCTCACGTCACGCCAAAAACTGCTCTTCCAACCAGCGAATGTCGTAATCACCGTTGATGAAATCCGGGGCTTGCACCAGCCGTTGGTGCAGCGGGATCGTGGTGTCGATGTCGCTGATCACGAACTCTTCGAGTGCTCGGCGCAGGCGCAGCATGCATTCGTTCCGTGTCGTGCCGTGTACGATCAGCTTGGCGACCAGGCTGTCGTAATAGGGCGGTACCGAGTAACCGGCATAGAGGGCCGAGTCCACGCGAACGCCGAGCCCGCCCGGCGCATGATACTCACCAACCCGGCCGGGCGTCGGCATGAAGGTCTCGGGGTGTTCGGCGTTGATCCGGCACTCGATCGAGTGGCCCTGGAAGCGGATC
>JABIRP010000356.1 GCA_018699735.1 Rhodospirillaceae bacterium
ATGACATACATGCGCAGCGCTGAATGACCGATATAGGAGCCGTAATTCAGCCCCTTCGGCAGCGCTTCGACATTGGCCAGATATTCCGGGAACGTTTCCCAGTTCCAATCAATGCCGGCCACCATCGCTTCGGTCGGGATATCTTCGACCGCTTCCAGGCACTGCGCGAACCACTCCCGCGCATCTGGCTTGCAGGGCGCCAAGGCGAAACCGCAATTGCCCATCACCACGCTGGTGACGCCGTGCCAACAAGAACAGCTTCCAAGCGGGTCCCAATTGACCTGTGCGTCCATATGGGTGTGGCCGTCGATAAAGCCCGGCGAGACAATCTTGCCCTCGGCATCGATAACCCGCTCGGCGGACGCTCGAATACGCCCGATCTCCGTGATACGGCCGGCCTTGACGCCGACATCCGCCCGATATCTGGGCCCACCTGAACCGTCCACGACGGTGCCATTTTTTATCAGAAGATCAAATGCCATCTTTTAAAGCCTTCCACACGAACAGGACCGCACCCGGACGAGCCTAACGCGTTATGGAAAGCTTGGGCAATTCAATGCGACCCAACGTCCATCGGAGACTGCTGGTTATTCCGGTGCCAGCGTCAACTTCATGCCGTCCAAGTCAGCGTTCATGGTGATCTGGCATGACAGGCGCGAGTTGTCTTGTACGTCGAAGGCCAGATCGAGCATGTCGAGTTCTTCGTCGCTAGCCGGCACCAACTTGTCGGTCGGTCCACCGTCGACATAGACATGACAGGTGGCGCAGGCACAACACCCGCCGCACTCGGCCTTGATCGGAAGGTCGGCGTCACGGATCAACTCCATCACTTGCCAGCCGTCCCGGCCCTCGATTTCGTGAACCGCGCCCTCGCGGTCAGTCACCGTGATTTTCATGATACGCCCAACTTATTCTGAAGATCGCTGGAAGAGGTGGTGTATTGGAAGCGCAGTTTACGGTCCGGATGCACATAGCGAAAGACCTGTTGGCTCATCAGCGCTGCCTCGTGGAAACCAGACAGAATGAGCTTAAGTTTGCCGGGGTAGGTGTTGATATCGCCGATGGCAAAAATACCCGGCACGTCGGTTTCAAATTTCTCGGTGTCGACCGGGATCAAGTTTTTCTCCAGGTTGATGCCGAACTCGGCAACCGGCCCGAGCTTCATGGTCAAACCGTAGAAGGCGAGCAAAGTATCGCAGGCAATTTCATGCTCGTTGCCATCGCTGTCCTTGACCACCGCGGCCCTAAGTTGGCCGTTCTCGCCAACCAGGTCCTTGATTTGGGCGATGTGCTTGGTGACCGTCCCAGCCGAGATCAGTTCGTCCAGTTTATTGACCGAGTCCGGTGCGGCGCGAAACTCCGGGCGTCGGTGAACAATCCCCATGCTAGAGGCGTCCGGTGCAAGGTTAAGCGTCCAGTCAAGAGCCGAGTCGCCGCCACCGGCGACCAGGATGTTCTTGCCCTTGAACACGTCCCGCTTGCGCACGGCGTAGAACACGGACTTGTTTTCATACTCGTCGATGCCCTGGATCGGCGGCTTCTTTGGCACGAAGCTGCCGCCACCTGCTGCGATTACCACGACCGGAGCCTCAAGCACCGTTCCCATGTCCGTGGTCAGCCGCCAACCGCCATCATCGGTCTTGGTGAGCGCCTCCGCCATCTGGTTCAGATGGAAGGTCGGATCGAACGGCGCAATCTGCTCCATCAGCTTGTCGGTCAACTCCTGGCCGGTACAGATCGGGATGCCTGGAATGTCGTATATCGGCTTCTCCGGATAGAGCTCAGCGCACTGCCCGCCAGGCCGGTCGAGAATATCGATCAGATGCGCCTTCATATCGAGAAGGCCTAGTTCGAACACGGCGAACAGGCCGACAGGACCCGCTCCAATGATGATTACGTCGGTTTTGATGGGGTCTTGGCTCATATTCGTCTCAAAGTTTGAGGGCAAAAGAAAAATAGGCGGCGCGAAGATAAGGGCTCGGTACAAAAAAACCAACCCTCGTCGCATCCAACCTATATCGTATGTATGCGTATAAATGACAAGCGCGCGAGCGGTCTGTCCGTCGGAACTGCCATTTCACCGCTAAACCGCTATTCGACCAAGCGTGCCGTGTAACTGGGTGAGCGGCTTGACCAGGCGGTTGGCGGGCGGCAAATTCTCTACAGCGCAAACCGTCAACTAAGCCATGGCCTGAACCAGCATGATTTCCAGAACCAGGATCGATCGCGGAGTCGTGGCGTGGCTTCTGTTCATGTCGGCCATGGTCTTCGCCATGATCGTCATCGGCGGCATAACCCGATTGACGGAATCTGGTCTCTCCATGGTCGAGTGGCGTCCTTTGATCGGATTTTGGCCACCCACGAATGATGCCGAATGGGCCCGGGTCTTTGAGCTCTACAAGCAGACACCAGAATTCCAAAAGGCTAACCACTGGATGACGGCCGAGGATTTTAAGACGATCTTCTGGTGGGAATTCAGCCATCGGGTCTGGGGTAGAGCAATTGGCGTCGTCTTTCTGCTGCCGTTCCTTTTCTTTCTGTCCGTGGGTCGGCTCAAGGGCTGGCTGTTCGGTCGCTCCATATTAATGTTCCTGCTTGGTGGCCTGCAAGGCGGCATCGGCTGGTGGATGGTCAAAAGCGGGCTGGTCGACGACCCCACCGTCAGCCAGTACCGCCTAGCCGCACACCTGGCCATGGCCATGCTGATCCTCGGTGTGATGCTGTGGACAGTCATGGATATTCTCTCTGGCCGCGAAGGTGACCACGACGCTCCGGATGGGTTATCCGCGCATGCGGTCTTGGTATTTTTCCTTGTCTCCCTAACCATTCTGGCAGGCGCTTTCGTCGCCGGCCTGGACGCCGGCTTCATTTACAACACGTTCCCGTTGATGGATGGCCGTCTGGTGCCGGTGGACTACGGGGCTTTGAGCCCTTGGTGGCTAAACCCGCTGGAGAATGAAGCCGCAGTCCAATTCAATCACCGTCTGCTCGCGGCGCTGACATTGGCGCTGGCGTTGTTGTTATGGCTGCGCTCGATCGCCGCCGGCGCGGAAGGACGGGCACGGTCAGCCGGGCGCGCTGTGGCCTTCGCCGTGACGTTTCAGTTCGCACTTGGCGTGGCGACATTGCTGCTGGAGGTGCCGGTCTGGCTCGGCGCTCTGCATCAGGCTGGTGCTGTCGTCCTGTTCATGGCGACGCTTTGGATGTTGCATGCGGTTCAATCGCCCCGGTTCATGACATGACCGAGACCCGCCCCACGATTACAAGTCACTCCGAGCCGTTACCGATCGACCATGTCGATACGCCCGGCGGCGGTGCGATCGCCATGTGTTACTGCCCTGGCCGGATTGACCCGAACGGGGATCAAGCGGTTTGGAGGCGCGACCTCGCGGCCGACCTCGCTCGGATCGACGCGTTCGGTGTCCGAGCGATCGTCACTTTGGTCGAACCCCTAGAACTAGAGACCTCTCAAATCCAAGATATCGGCGCCCAAGCCGAAGCCTTGGGTATTGACTGGCACCACCTGCCGATCATCGACCGGGAAGCCCCTGGCCCGAAATTCGAAGTCTACTGGAGCCTGGTTGGACGCCGATTGCGCGCGCGGTTGGCTGCCGGCGAGCGCATTCTCCTGCACTGCATGGGCGGACGTGGTCGCACCGGATTGCTCGCGGCGCGTCTGCTGATCGAACTCGGAGAAGACCCGGAAACCGCGATACTCAAGGTCCGAGACGCGCGGCAATACGCCATCGAATCTTTGCCCCAGGAAGACTATGTTCGCGCCTGTCAGGTGCCGGGGGACGACGAGGGATATGGTGAACGGATCTGGGCAGCCTTGCTTGGCAGCGCCCTTGCCGACGATTTCGGAAGAGCCTCAAACGCCGCAATGGGAACGCTGGATGCCTTGCTCGCCGCCCGCGCCCGAACCGGGCGGGTCGATGCGGATGAGGCCGTCGCCCGGGCCCGCCAGGCACCGCACGACAATATGGCCGCATTGCTTGGACCGGCCCGAGCGGCGCCTGTCGGCTGGATCGAAGAATGGACACCCATGCACTGCTTCGAGGTGGCGGAGCGCGTGGCCGGCATGTCCGGCGGCGCGCCCGGTGCTGCCGCCATGATCTCCCGGCTTTTGCTCGATGGCATGGAGATTGGAGACGCGGCTGTCACCTGTGTCGAGCATCTCTCCAATCCGGATCAAGCCGAAGCCCGGCAAGCGGTGCATGCGGCCCTGCTGCTCTCTCCCGGTCGACCCGGCAGCCTAGCCGGCGAGCCTCGTGAGATCGAACGCGGGCTCGCCTTTACCGACCCGACCGCGCATGCCCTCGCCGTAGCCCTACGCGCGGCGATCACCGCGGACGACCTGCCCTCGGCCATCGCGACTTGCTCAGGGCGCGGTGAGGTGGCAGCACTCGCCGGGCAGTTCTACGGCGCCCGTCATGGCATAATGGCCCTGCCCTTCGATCAAGTCAGACGCCTCGATCGGCTGGACGACATAATCGAACTCGGCGGCGCCTGGATTTGAGAGGGCATGATGGACCGATCACCTCTTCCTCCTGAACATATAGGCGCACTCGAATCGATTGCCTGCCCAACCTCCGATCCGGCAGACCTTGCGACGGTTTGCCTAGAGACGGAAAGTCACACCGCCTCGGGGAGATTGGAGGCGTGGAGTTTCGCGACGCTCACATTCACCCTGACCGTCGGGCGCCTAGGCATCGACGACAATGGCCATTTCCGCATCGCATTTCGCTGGACGCATGACGGCGGACGCTTGCAAACAGCAGACCCAACGTCAGAGAACTATGTCTCGCTTTCTACCACCGGCGCGGCTCGCCTGGAGCCGCACTACGGCACTGACGGGCACACCCGCCCGTTCAACAATGCCCTAACAGTCCGAGTGCATGGCGGATACCTCAAACCAGGAGACAAGATTACTGCCCGGTTCGGAGACCGGTCCAGTGGATCACCGGGCATGCGATTGCAGAGCTTCGCAGAAGACGCTTGCGCCTTCCGAGTGCTGATCGACACCACAGCGACCAACCATTTTACACTTCTACCCGAGCGCCTCTCGATCAGGGTCGGGCCGGCGGAACCCGCCCTCTACCGACTAATCGGCCCGACCCGCCGGCGCGTTGGAGAGGCGTTTCAATTGGCTCTCCGGGCCGAGGATGCGTTCGGCAATCCGGCAAAAGCGCCGGCGCGTGCCTTCACCGTCGTCAGCAATTCGCAACTGAACGGCTTGGCCGTCGGCTACAGCATTCTGGAAGATGAATTGGTCACGCCCATCGGGCCACTGACTTCAACCGATCCAGGTTCTATTCGATTGCGAGCCGTGTTCGACGATGATGGCTCTGAGGTCGAAGCCCCACCACTAGAAATCGTACAGGAAGGGTCTGCGGCCACCTGGTGGGCTGACCTGCATGCTCAGTCCGGCGAGACGGTCGGTATCAACTCGATCGACACATATTTCGGCTTCGCCAGAGATATTGCGCTGCTCGACATCGCGGGGCACCAGGGAAACGACTTCCAGATCAATCGGCAGTTCTGGGACCATCTGAATGCAACCACTGCCGCCTTCGATGAACCCGGCCGCTTCGTCACGCTGCCGGGCTACGAGTGGTCTGGAAACACGGCTGTCGGTGGTGACCGCAACGTGCTGTTCGCACGGGAGAACGAGGAGATCCGGCGTTCCTCGCATGCCTTGGTCAGCGAGCGCGATGACATTACCAGCGACGTTTCGACCGCCAGCGATTTATTCCGGGCGCTCGACGGGGTCGATGCGGTCTGTATCGCTCACATCGGCGGCCGGCCGGCAGACATCTCTGTCGCTCACGACGGCAAAATTGAACGCGCGGTGGAGGTGCATTCTTGCTGGGGGACATTTGAATGGATCATGGAAGACGCATTCCGCCTTGGGCACCGGTTGGGGTTGGTGTGCAATTCCGACGATCACAAGGGCCGTCCAGGTGCCGCTCACCCCGGTGCCTCCAGTTTCGGGTCCTTGGGTGGACTAACCGCAATCCTCGCTGACCGGCTCGACCGCGATCATGTTATGCGCGCACTCCGAGACCGCCGCTGCTACGGCACCACCGGGGCGCGGATCGATATAGACCTAAAGCTTCAGTTCGAAACCGATGCGCATCGCTTCACCGAGGACCCGGCGGTCTATTCCGATGCCACCACCGAAGAGACAAACGAGTCCACCATTGGCGATATCGTTGCGGCCTCCGGCGTATCGGCAATACTGTCCGGGCGGGTCGTGGCTGCTTCGCCGATCGAGCGGATCGAAATCCGGCGGGGCATGGAAACGGTGGCGCATTTAAAGCCCTATGACACCCCGGCGCTCGGTCGCAGATTGCGGATCGTCTTCGAGGGTGCCGCCTATCGCGGTCGCGGACGACAGGTACGCTGGGACGGCGAGGCCAGGCTTACAGGCGCCACAATCGAACGGGTCCAGGAATTTGCGATCTGGAGTCCGCGCGACGGTGCCACCGCAGTCTCCCCCGATCATCTAACCTGGCGTGCGGTCACCAGCGGCAACTCCAGCGGCGTCGATATCTGGTTCAATCAAGACTCAACCGAGGCCGAAATTGAAATCACCACGCCGCAGGGAATCGTCCACGCGTCGCTCTCAGAGATTGGACTGACAGACCAAGTTTTCGCGTTTGACGGCCTAGGATTACAACTGCGGTTGTTCCGACTACCGA
>JABIRP010000357.1 GCA_018699735.1 Rhodospirillaceae bacterium
AAATTGATTTGATGCTCGATCGCCTTGACCAAGCGTGTCTTGCAGCGCTCTGAATTTGTTTTGTGGAGGGCCGGGACTTTCGAACACGGAGAGCCGGTCCTCCGCCGAAACTGTTTTCCGATCTAAGGTGGCGCCTACTTCAAGCGTTAACTACTTTAGGCGGCGTCGAAGCGTGCCCCAGTCCCAACCATAAACCTGATTTCGTGACAGATTGCCGGGCAGATTGGAATACAGGTCGGCGCCATTGACGTAGACCCCGATCACCGGAACTCCAGCCTGACCCGCAGCCGAAAATTCCTGCGCCTGGGATTTAGAGGCGCCGGACAGCGGGCTGATCAGCATCACCATAAGATTGGCCTTACCGATACCCTCGGCTAGGACCAAATCGCGCTGGGTCTCAAGAATAGGCAATCGCTTTGATGCGCCGACGACACCGACTTCGTACTTCTGCTCCGAGAGTTCCTTCAGGAAATCTCGCGCGACGAAACGGTCGCGAGTGAGGTCAAAGCTGAGATAGATATTTTTGGCCATTCGGGTCGCCAGTCAATTCACCAGTCAATTCACCAATCAAATCACTTGGGCCAAGCTAAATATCCAGCGGCGAGGCTTTCGGCAAGCCTCTAGCACGATCAGGATGGCGATTTGGTTGTCCGAGGCAGGAGCCATCGCTATAGTCCGCCGCCAGCGCCTGATGCTGCGATGCACAACTACGCGAAAGGTCGAAACATATGGAGGTCGCCCAGTACTATCTGGAAGATCTCGATATCGGCATGAAAGCCGAGTTCGAGCGTGAGGTTACCAGCGAGTCCGTTCAGTCATTTGCTGAGGTCTCTGGTGACCACAATCCCTTGCATCTTGACAAAGATTACGCTGAGAAAACCATGTTTGGCGGCCGCATCGCCCACGGCATGCTTTCGGCCGGGTTCATCTCCACCATCTTCGGCACCATCATGCCGGGCCGCGGCAGTATCTACATGTCGCAAAACCTCAAATTCACTGCCCCCGTCCGTCACGGCGATCTGGTTCGTGCGATCGTCGAGGTGGTCGATATCACGCATGCGAAAAAGCGCGTCCTGTTCAACACCCGATGTTTTGTCGGTGACACTATGGTGGTTGATGGCGACGCCCTGATCATGGTTCCGAGCCGGGCCTAAATGCGCATTCACAGAAATATGGCCGAGATCGCCGAAGATCAGCGGGGCGCTGTTGCCGCAATCGGTAATTTTGACGGCGTCCACCTCGGCCATCGCGCGGTGATCGAGAGAACCCAGCACATCGCATCCGGTCTTGCCGCACCAACTGCCGTCGTAACGTTTGAGCCGCATCCGCGCGTTCTGTTTCAGCCCGACGCCCGCCCCTTTCGTCTGAGCAGCAGCGACAGCCGAGCCGAAGCGCTTGCGGGGCTCGGTGTCGATGCGCTCTTCGAGGTGCCGTTCGACGCTGACTTCGCACAGATCACCGCCGAGGATTTTGTTTCCGATATTCTGATTTCCCGGCTCGGGCTGCGGCACGTTGTTGTCGGTCACGATTTCCACTTCGGCCATCGCCGGCGCGGCAATGCCGAGATGCTTGTCGAATTTTCGGAAAATCTTGGTTTTGGAGTCACTCGGGTTGAGGCGGTTGCCGAAGAGGATGGTGCTGTCTATTCCTCCTCTCGGGTTCGCCAGTGCCTGCGTGAGGGCGATCCGGCCGGGGCGGCCGAGTTGTTGGGCCGGCCTTGGGAGATCCGGGCTCTGGTCGAGACCGGAGATCAACGCGGCCGGACAATCGGATTTCCCACCGCCAATCTTCGCTTGGGCCCGCTGTTGGCGCCAACCAAAGGTGTTTATGCGGTTCGCGTCCGCGTCGATGCAGAGGCGGACTGGCTATCTGGCGTCGCCAATTTTGGTCGCCGGCCGACGGTAAACGATCTGGGCGAGTTGCTGGAAGTGCATCTGTTTGGTGTCGATCGCGACCTCTACGGTCGCGTTCTCCATGTGCAATTCATTGACTTTATCCGCCCGGAAAGGAAATTTAGCGGCCTTGATGAACTCAAAGCCCAAATTGCCGAGGATGCGGCGCGCGCTGTCGACATACTAAAGCGCTAAGAATATGAGCACTGGGATCTTAAAATTGGGCGCACCGATCATGGCCAGCGCCGGAAAAGAGAGTTGACGATGAGCGTGGACTATAAATCCACCGTGTTCCTGCCGAAGACGGACTTCCCGATGCGGGCCGGACTGCCGAAACGTGAGCCGGAGTTACTGGCCTGGTGGGATGAGATTGACCTGGAAGGCCAGCTGCGTCAGGACCGTAAGGGCATGGAAAAGTTCATCCTGCATGACGGCCCGCCCTACGCCAATGGCCACCTGCATATCGGTCACGCGCTGAACAAGATCCTGAAGGACGTGATCTGTCGCTCGCAACAAATGTTGGGCAAGGACGCAAACTATGTCCCGGGCTGGGATTGCCACGGCTTGCCGATTGAATGGAAGATCGAGGAAGAATACCGCGCCAAGGGCAAGGACAAGGACGAGGTTCCGATCAACGAATTTCGCCAGGAGTGCCGCGAGTTCGCCGAGAAGTGGATTACCATCCAGGTCGAGGAATTCAAACGCCTGGGCGTAACCGGCAATTGGGACGATCCCTATACCACCATGACCAATGCCGCCGAGGCCCAGATCGCCAGGGAAATCGGCAAGTTCCTGATGAACGGTGGCCTGTTTCAGGGCTCCAAACCGGTCATGTGGTCGGTCGTGGAAAAGACGGCACTGGCCGAGGCCGAGATCGAGTATCACGACCACAAATCGACCACGATCCATGTTCGCTTCCCGGTCACCCATGCCTCGCGCCCGTCGCTTGAGGGGGCTGCCGTCGCGATCTGGACCACCACGCCTTGGACCATGCCGGGCAACCGGGCTCTCGCCTATGGCGACGATTTCACCTATGTGGTCATCGAGGTGAAGGCGGTCGCCGAGAACAGCCGAGCCAACGTCGGTGAGCGGCTTTGCGTGGTTGCTGATCTGGTGGGGTCCGTAAAACACGAATGCCGTATCGAGGAGATCGCCGAGCTCGACCGCTTCAAGGGCTCGGAGCTCGCTGGCACACTGACGGCACATCCTTTGCGCGGTAAAGGCTATGACTACGACGTGCCTCTGCTCGCAGCTGATTTCGTCACCGTCGACCAGGGCACCGGTATCGTGCATATCGCACCGGGCCATGGCGCCGACGACTTCGAGCTTGGCCGATCGAACGATCTCGAGGTACCGCATACGGTTGCCGACGATGGCCATTTCCATGATCACGTACCGTTGGTCGCGGGCCTGCACGTGTTGAAAGACAACGTCAAGATCGCCGAAATCATTGCAGAGGCCGGTGGCCTGCTCGGGCTCGGTTCGATCAAGCACTCCTATCCGCATTCCTGGCGCTCGAAGGCACCGTTGATTTTCCGAAACACGCCGCAGTGGTTCATCTCGATGGAGACGAACGATCTACGTGACGTGGCGCTGCAGGCGATCAAAGATACCCGCTTCGTGCCGGAGAGCGGCCAGAACCGGCTCTACTCGATGATTGAGCAACGCCCGGACTGGTGCATCAGCCGGCAGCGCGCCTGGGGTGTGCCGATCCCGGTGTTTTACAACAAAGAAACCGGTGAACCCCTGCGCGATCAGGCGGTGGTTGATCGTGTCGCCGAGGCTTTTGAGCAAGAAGGCTCCGACGTGTGGTTCTCCGCCGACCCAGTGCGGTTTCTGGGCAACGACCACGCGCCGGAAGACTATGAGCAGGTCACCGATATCGTCGATGTTTGGTTCGACAGCGGTTCGACCCATGCCTTCGTGCTGGAGCAGCGTCCGGAATTGCAATGGCCAGCTTCGCTCTACCTTGAAGGCTCGGACCAACATCGCGGTTGGTTTCATTCCTCGTTGCTGGAGTCCTGCGGCACCCGGGGTCGCGCACCCTACGATGCGGTGCTGACCCACGGTTTCGTCATGGACGAGCAGGGCCGCAAGATGTCGAAATCGCTCGGTAACACGGTCACGCCTCAGGACGTGATCGACAAGAGCGGCGCCGATATTCTGCGCATCTGGGTGGTGGCTTCGGACTATTCCGAGGATTTGCGTATCGGTCCTGAGATCCTGAAGCACCAGTCGGACCACTATCGCCGCTTGCGCAACACACTGCGCTATATGATCGGCAATCTGGACGGGTTTGATGATACTGAGCGTCTCGACCCGTCTGAGATGCCGGAGCTGGAGCGCTGGGTATTGCATCGCATCTGGGAACTGGATGCGTTGGTGCGTGATCGGGTGAATGCGTTCGATTTTCACACGCTCTTCACCCAGTTGCATAATTTCTGTGCCGTCGATCTTTCCGCCTTCTATTTTGATATCCGCAAGGACGCGCTCTATTGCGATGATCCAAACTCGATCCGTCGCCGTGCCGCGCGCACGGTGCTGGCCGAAACCTTCGACTGTCTGACGGCTTGGTTGGCGCCGATCCTTTGCTTCACCGCCGAAGAGGCTTGGCGCCAGCGCGGAGAAGGCTCGGTGCATTTGCGAACATATCCCGAGATCCCCGCGAACTGGCGTGACGATGCGCTTGCCGAGCGCTGGACGCATATCCGCCGGGTGCGCCGGGTCGTCACCGGTGCTTTGGAACTGGAGCGCGCCGACAAGCGTATCGGCTCTTCGCTACAGGCGAGCCCGACGGTCTATCTGCCGGCTGAGGACAAGGCTGCCTTCGACGGGCTCGACCCAGCCGATATCTTCATTACGTCGGACGCGACTTTGGTTGCCGACACAGCACCGGACGGAGCCTTTGGGCTGGAAGACGTGGCCGACATTGGTGTGGTCTCAGGCTTGGCCGAGGGTGAAAAATGCGAGCGCTGCTGGAAGATCTTGCCCGAGGTTGGCGCCGGAGCCGACCAGGCGCCGGTTTGTGGGCGATGTTCTGATGCGGTCGCCACGATCGGCGTGCGGGCCGCCGAGTGAGCTCGACGGCCAGTTCCGTGCCTCTGCGCACAGGATTGTCGATCGCCGGATTGATCGTGGTGCTCGATCAGGCCAGCAAGATGGTGGCGCTCGACCGATTGTTTGAAACCGGCAATGTGGTTCAGGTGACCTCGTTTTTGAACCTGGTCGCGGTCTGGAACCGGGGTGTCAGCTTCGGGATGTTTGCCAGCGAGGCCGAAATCATGCCTTGGATCCTCGCTGGTATGGCGCTTGCGGTGAGCCTGGTGTTGGCGATATGGCTTGCCCGGTCGGAGACTAAGGCCCTGATGTACGGACTCGGTCTGATCATCGGCGGGGCGGTCGGAAACGTGGTCGACCGGGTGCGATTTGGCGCTGTTATCGATTTCGTCGACGCGCATATCGCGGGGTATCACTGGCCTGCCTTCAATTTGGCCGATTCCGCGATTACAATTGGTGTTATTCTGTTATTGCTCGATGGGTTCGTAGGCAACCGGTCGGAACCAGATTAGAGGCACGGCGATGAAGAAGGCACATCCGATCTATCTGACGGCGGTGATTGTACTGGCACTTGGTCTGCAGGCTTGTGGTCAGGTGCAGTCGGCTCTTGGTCAGAAGAAAAATCCGCCGGACGAATTCCAGG
>JABIRP010000358.1 GCA_018699735.1 Rhodospirillaceae bacterium
ATCGCTGACGAGCTACGATCCGAAGGCCGCAAGCCATACGTCATCCATCTCAGTCCCGGCTACAAGCCGCTCAGCGCGCTTGGCTATGTTCGGGCGATGGGCGAAACCCTTGATCAGGCGGATGCGGCGGGCATGAATATCTCGAATATTGTGCTCTGTAGTGGGAGTGCGGCGACCCATGCCGGCACGTTGGTTGGATTGCGGCTCGCTGGTTCAAATATCCCCGTGATCGGCAGTTGCGTGCGCCGCACTGCCGATCTCCAGGCGCCGCGCGTCGCCCAGGTCATCGGATTGCTTCAGGACCTGCTGGGCTGCGGCGACGTTGTCGATACAGCAGAGATCGATTGTCGCGACAATTGGTTCGCCGGTGGTTATGGCAAACTCGACGACAGCACGCGCGAGGCACTGGAGATGGCGGGTCGCCTCGAAGGCATCCCGGTCGATCCGACCTATACGGCGAAATCGATGGCGGCCATGATTGGCCTTGGCCGGGCCGGCGCCTTCGAAGCCGACACCGACGTACTCTGGATCCACACCGGCGGCTTGCCGGGACTGTTCGCCTATTGGCGCGACATTTATCCGGATGTGGTGAAGTTTTAAAATCGGTCGCCGTCATCCCGGATCAAATCCGGGATGACGATGTTGAAAGGGCGGCTATGCTGCCGCCGTATCCCGCTTGGTCTCAAGTGCGATCAAAACGCGTTCGGTTTCTTCGGTGACGAGTTCACGGATCTCCGCCGGCGGCATCCACATCAGGTGCTGATGCTGGGTTTTCGCCGTGTTCCCGACCAGGCCTGTGGGCTTCCAGTAGAACCCGAAACGATCCACGCCATCCTCGTTATAGGCCCAGTGGGATTTGTCATAGCCTTGCTGGATGTAGGCTTGAGCCGTGGTGCCGAGATGCCAGTCGACCAACCAGTCGTTTAAGCAAATCGCGCGGGCCAGGACGACAATCAACCGCGAGAATCGATGTCCACGCCAGTCTCTGTCGACCCATCCGCGCCCGGTTATGGAGACCCGACCCTGTAATCCCTCGGGGACTTCTGTGTCCACGATAATTCGATCAGCCGGCGGCTCTATCAATGGGCTGTCGTAGTGCAGACGCAAATCACCAAGGGTCTTCGGAACTTCTGACATCTGTGGCCAGTACTTGGCGGCAACTGTGGCAACGCTAAAGCCCCCTTGAGTTTCGAGCGACAGCCAGAACGAGCGGTTGTCGACTGGGTCCAGGTCATTCCAGTTAGGCGAGAACATTGGGTTGATGAACGGGAAGTCCTGAGAGACACGCTCAGTTTGCATGAGCGCGTCCATCTCGAAAAAGTCGTGTCGACGCCGAAGCGTCAGGCCGATCGAGTCGAACCGTATCTCCAAGGCTTCGATATATCGCTCAAGCCACGGGGATGCTGTAACCCGCGTTAATGATGCCGACATGGTATCCTCCTCCATTTTTTTGTTATCGCAGTGCCCGCACAAGGCGGGGTATCCGAGAGGGCGAAAGATAGGGTTCAGTACCCAAGCAGCATTGTGGGTGAAAACCCGTTGCGTTTGGCGAGTTGCCAAAGATCCCCGAAACAATTGATCCGTATCCACGTTTCCAACGGCAGAACCTGGTTGGGCTGAGATCGTATGTATCGAGACAACCAAACCTCCTCGCTCTCACCGGACAATTCCGAAATCGCCCGAATGGCCTGCCAGAATTCATTATCCAGGCTAATCTGCATGGTATGGCCGTTGATTTCCAAGATTCGATGATGTTTCATAGGCTCAAACCCGTATTTGGTGACGAATAGAAAGCCGAATGCGGATTTCTATTGAGTATGGTAGTATCAAGGTGTCACCATATTGTACCTGTTAACCTGTTCATTTTTTGAACACGAGAAATCATGCAAAAACTCGTAAGCGAATTGCACGACCGATTGGAAACCGTCCTGGGCTTCGGCCTCTCGGAGAAATCCGGGCGGGTTTACCGAGCGATCTGGAGCGCCGAGATCGAGCGTCAGCCGCTTGACATATCGTCTCTCGCAGCGGTGCTGGGTATGGCACGTGGCACCGCGTATAAGGCGATAGCCGAGCTTGAGATGCTGGGTCTCATCAGACGCGAGGTCGACGCTGATCGGGCCAACAGGGTTTTGTTGCAAGTGACGGAGGTTGGCTGGGACGCGGTCGCGAAAGCGACACGGACTTACACCACGCTGATCGAAACCCATCTCGAGCATATCCGAACCGAGAGCCACGGGGCGCTGGAGTATCAGGACTGGCGACCGTTGTATGAGGGCGAGTACTGCATTCCGCTCAGAACGATCAGACGCTGGGTCGAGGGTGGGCGTGTCGACGAGTTGCCGGCGACCTTGCTCAATCGCATTTCCGTGGTCGAGACCGGCGGCGCCGCATTGGAAAACTTCAAAGTCCTACTTTGGGGGCGCGGTATGAAGATTGGCGCCGGGCGCGATTTCTCGGGCCAACGCATGGGCGAGCTCAAGCCTTTCGCCAGCGATCAGTATTGGCGGATGGCCAATACGCATTACCATTCGGTGTTCAAGGACGGCCCGATGGCGCACGAGTTTTCTGTTCGGTTTGAGGGCCGAGACGCCTGGTATCAGCGCCTGATCATGCCGCTTGATGGGGGCAAACAGCTGCTGATGGGAAGCTGGTTTATCGATACCCCAACGAACGCGTCAGCACACTGAAATTTGTTATAGGATCGATTTCGCGTCCTCGAATCCCTGCTGGTTCGACAGCCGGAGCCAACCTTTTATGGTGCGGTAAAGGAACCAGAGCCAGGTTGTACCGGCCAGGAGCCACGCGATCGGCATCAAAACAAAGGTCGCCGCCAGGATCATCGAGAGAACGGTTGCGATCACCATGATGAAGAATGTTCGGATCTGCCAGGTCGCATGCTCTTCAAGCCAGGTGCCCGCAAGCTCGCCGCGCTTCAGCCAAACCAACAATAACCCGAGCAGGGCCGGGATCGCGGTAACGCTAGAAAGCGCAAACAGGCCGTAGACGATATGTAGGGCCCAGACGTCGTTTTCCTCCAGCCCGAGATTGAACGGCAGCTTGCGGCGGCGAATAATCTCTTGCGATTGCTGCATACTCCGGCTTTCCTTTGCGTTGAGAACATAATTCAACAGGTGGGGATTTCCGCCCCCCGCTTCAATCACGACCGCTTCAATCAACACGGCGTTTCTTACTGGAGTATACACACATGGCCGCGCGATCCTGGGCAACCCCCGCTCATCCCCGCATCGATCTATACAGCGACACCATCACCAAGCCGACACCCGAGATGCGCCGCGCCATGGCCGAAGCGGAGGTTGGCAACGAGCAATCCGGCGAGGATCCGACCGTCAACGCGCTTTGCCGTATGGTCGCCGAACTCACCGGCAAGCCGGATGCGCTGTTTCTGCCGTCGGGAACCATGTGCAATCAGATCGCCTACCGGGTTTGGTGCGATCGGGGCGAGGAAATCCTGCTGGAGGAAAACTCGCACATGCTGCATTACGAGGCCGGCGCCACGGCAGCGCTGACTGGGGCAATGAGCCGGACCATCCAAGGCACGCGCGGTATGTTCACTGCCGAGGACCTGAAGGGTGTCATGCACTCTGCCAGCCGGCATACCCAGAAGCAGGTGCTGGTCAGTGTCGAGAACACGACCAACCGGGGCGGTGGTGCTGTTTGGCCGCTGGAGCAACTGCGCAAGGTCTCAGAGACCGCGCACGAAGCCGGTATGAATGTGCATATGGACGGCGCCCGGCTAATGAACGCGGTGGTTTCCTCCGGCATCCCGGCACGCGATTTTGCGGCCGAGGTCGACAGTGTCTGGATCGACCTGTCCAAGGGGCTCGGCTGCCCGGTTGGTGCGGTCCTGGCTGGCTCCGAGGAGTTCATCGAGCGGGCTTGGCTGTTCAAGCACCAATACGGCGGCGCCATGCGCCAGGCCGGCATCATCGCTGCGGCCGGTGTCTATGCGTTCGAGAACCACGTTGAGCGCCTGGCGGAAGACCACGAAAACGCCCGCCGTCTGGCACGCGGCCTGGCGGATATCGAGGGCATCGCGGTGAACCCGAACGAATGCGACACCAACATCCTGTTCTTCGACGTCGGAGGGTTAGGAGTTTCGGCGGCGGATTTCTCGGCTCGGCTCAGGGCGGAGCACGACATCCGCATCGGCCATTTCTCGGCCACCAGCCTCAGGGCCGTGACCGGGTTGGACATCAGCGAGGCGGACATCGACGAGGCGATAGCGGCGTGTAAGGCAGTGGCTGGGGGGTGAGGTTGAGAGCGCCCTTCGACACGGATTTCGACTACGCTCAATCCGGCTCAGGATGACGTAATCAATTATTCTATACTCGTCATCCTGAGCCGGATTGAATGAGCGGAGCGAACTGAAATCCGTGTCGAAGGGCGCCCTCTCGCTGCCCTACTTCGCCAAATCCATATCCGCCTTCTCGGTCTCAGCATCCGCATCGAACCGGCGCTCGAAGATCGGACGGGCGCCAGTGGTTGGGCCCGGGTATTGCACGAACAGCATGACGCAGCCGTTCTCGGTGTGCATCGCGTCCTCGGTATGCGGGTCGGCGTGGTAGACTAAGTCGCCGGCTCTGAGGGTGCGGTCGCCGAGCTGGCATTCACCTTCCAGCACGTACCAGACCTGCGCGAAATCGTGGCTGTGCCGGGGGAAGCCAGTGCCGGCCGGATAGGTGATGGTGCCGGCGTTGGGCGAGGTCGAATTGGTCTCGCTCGGGTGGATCACCATGCGGGTGACATTGCCGAACCGTCCGACCTGACCCGGGTGCTCGTCCGGCCGGGCCACGATGGGGCCGTGATGTGTGGTCTTGGCATCCATGGCACATTTCCCTTCAGCGATGTGTCAGGGTTTATTCGACGCCTGTCATGTCCAGCGGTCAAGTGGCCAGCGGTCAAGAGATGGTGGTTGTCCACACTCGACAGCGTTTATTTGGTGGCTATTATTACGCCAATAGGAAATTTCAATCTGACGACCCGCCAAATTCTTATGAACATCCCCTCACCCAAATCCCGACGCGACACTGTGGAGTTTGCCCTCTGCGAGCGGCGGTTGCATGTGATGGCGCCGCTGAAAACGGCTCTTGGCCAGACCGGCTACTCTCAATTCCATAACGCTCGCGATGTAGACGAACTCCGATTGATGTTGGCCGGTCGGCCGATCGATCTGATCGTCGCTGACATTGAGCTGCCCGACGGTGATCTCCTGAAACTGGTCAAAGATATCCGCCACGGACGGGCTGGTCGAAACCCCTTCGTCGTCATCATGGTGACGAGTTGGGCGATGGAGGCTGACATGGTGCGCAGCGCGATCGACGCCGGGGTCGATGATTTTCTGGTCAACCCGATCTCACCGCAAGGGTTGGCCGATCGGATCCGAAATATCGTCGAGGCGCGCAAGCCTTTTATCGTAACCAGCGATTACATCGGACCCGAGCGTCGGCGCGATCCCAGGCGGTCCAGCGACATCCCGTACTTCAATCCACCGAACACCTTGCGCGAAAAGGAACTCGGCAATCTTGACGCTCTGGCTAATGTTGAAGCGGAGATTGAACGTTCCGCGATCGAAATGCGCGAGGAGCGGTTGCGACGGATCGGATTTCAAATCTCGTTCCTGGTCGATCTTGTTACCCCGAAGCTTGTGGACCCACCGTTCGACGATCAAACAGTCCGACACCTGCGAGGTCTTGAGACCGCAGCCAGAGAGGCGGTTGAGAAGCTGAAGGGGACTAAATTTGAGGCGATCGCCACGCTTTGCAAGTCGATGCTTGGGTTGGCGAAGCGTATCAATGCCGATCCGGCCAATCTCGCGACCAAGGACCGAGAATTGTTGTCGCCGCTCTCAATAGCAATTCTGGAAGCTTTTTATCCTGGTCGGGATGGCGGTGATTTAATGAACGAGATCGCGTCTGCGGTATCTAATTTCACAAAGCGTGGTTAATATGACGGGGTGCTGCTGGCCTGTATTGTGCACCATTGCTTGATGAGAAGGCTTAATGGCTGCAGGCTCGGTCCGGTGGCCGCTTGTTGAACACAGACTGATTCAGGGGCGTAGGGCGATGACTGGGGATACGGATCAGGCGGTCTCGGTAGTAGTTGCCGACAATCGTCCGCATTTCATCGACATGGTCCAGGCTGAACTTGAGGCTGCTGGATACCTTGCGGTGCGTCGGGCCGAAAACACGACGGAGTTGAGAGAGGTGCTCGGGCGGCGGGATGATGGTGCTGACCTTGTCATCTTCGATCAGGCGCTGAACGGCCGTGATACTTTTGATGTGATCAGCGAACTGCGGCAATCCAAGCTGGGCCCAAACCCATCGGCAGTGATCATGTTGACCGCTTGGGAAACCGAGCCATTCGTGGTCCGAGGTGCGGTTGAAGCTGGAGCAGACGATCTGGTTCCGCAACCGATCTCAGCGTCCGGTCTGATAAAGCGTATGGAATACCAACTCAAGTTCCGGGGCAGTTTCGCGCGAAGTGCCAGGGGTGACGGGCAGACCGAATCACTCCGCCGCCGGGCTTTTCAGATGGGCTTTCTGGTAGAGCTTTTGGCTCCGGTTATCCAGGAAGGCACTTTGAACATGGATATGAAATCGCATCTCGGGTTGCTGGCGGAAGTCGCCGAGCGCGCGGAAGACGATATGAAGGGTAGCAAGTTCGAATCCGCAGCACAGCTTTGCGCCTCGATGGCAAAGGTTGCAGGCTCGCTTTCGACCACTGAAGGCGAGCCGTCGGAGAAAGACCGGCAGCTCCTGGAGCCCCTCTCAAAGGCGGTGCAGCGCGCGGTCTATCCCGAGGAAGGCCAAGAAGCGGCTGCTGGCCGGATCGCCCGCGCGGTCGATAGCTACAAAACCAAGTCGGAAGACTGATACGACCCGTGCCGTCACGCCGGTATTTGAGTGCGGCATCGCTCGACGAAGCGTTGGCGCGGCTCGGGCACAGGTTGGCCGTGGGCGCCGAAGACATGACTTTCCAGGAAGTGGCCTGTGAGTATGAGGCCGTCGAGCATGTCCGCCGGCTCGCCGCCACCGCGTTTGGAGAGAAATCGGGGCAGGGTTAGAAGCTTGCCATGATACGGTTCGCCCGCCTGGGCCGAGACAGCGCGCGCTGATCGCGGGCTGACATAAACCAGATCCTCGGTGGCCCCGGTCGACGCGCAGGTTTCCAAATCCAAGCCAAAACCGAGATCGGCCAACAAACCAAGTTCCCAACGCACGTAGGCCGCAACCCAGAGATCGCCAAGATCCTCGTTCCGCATCGCCGAAAGCAGCGCCATCAAGCCCGCATGTACCCGTGGGTGTGGCTCGCGTTCGGGCAGGGCCTTATCGGTGATAGCACAGGCAGAGGTGAGGCCAGCGAGCTTCAGCGGGTCGTCCATCAATTCCGCAGCAGCACCTTCCAAGGGTTCAAGCGCCCAGTTCCCAAGATGCTCGGCCAATCTCGCCCGCCACACGGCCTCAACACTGTTGCCCGGTTGCAGCATCGCCCGCGATCTGGCAGAGGTCGCCCCCCGGGCAAGGCCCGCGTGTCGGCCGTGCTCTCGTGTCATTAGAACGACAACAGCAGACCCCTCGCCGTGTCGGCGGGCGGACAGAACAATGCCTTCGTCGTTCCACTCCATCAATGAACTCGCGGCGGGGTCAGGCAACACCCATCAGACGGTTCGAATCCTCGAAGGCCTGGATATTGCGTTCGGTGTTGTAATCGCGTTCGGTCAGATCCTCTGGATCCCACTCGCTGCGGCCGGGCCCAAAAAAGTCACCACCGTAAACGTGTAGCGCGCCGGTCAGCTTGCGGAGCGGATTGGTGACCGAGTGGATCACGTCACGCCCGAGCGGCGCGGCCTCACCGGTCGAAAGTGCCTTGGCGCCGGCCGCTTCGATCACGCCGTCGGGCGCGCCTTTGACCTTGCGCCAAAAGATGTTGTCCTCGCGCCCGGAATACATCCCGATCACAGCCCACATGTTGTGATTGTGCGGCATCAGCGTCATCTGAGGTCCCCAAACCAGATTGAGGATGGTCAGTTCATCCGACCGATACAGCGTGAAAACGCCAGCCTTAGTCGGCTCCCCAAGGCCTTTCATGACCGCCGCATGGTCGGAAACCTCACGGGCAATAATCTCTCGCATGGCAGTGTGATTGTCGGTCTCGGCCCGGGCGGCTTGGCACTCGGCGATGAAGCGGGCGGTGTCGAACATGGAACTGTCTCCGTTAGGTCTTACGATCTGGGGTCAAGACTATCGTGTACCGCCGAGGTGGTCACGTGCTGTTACCAAGATGAAACCATTTGATGGCTTCGAAGCAGTCGGCGCGCCCTTCGATTAACCTGTCCCTATGCCTACAAGGTTGCCGCTTCCCGACCGTAGCGGAGCGGAGAGCCGGGATCTCGCGGCGGCGTGCTTATCGGATCGTGATCCCGGTTTTGACTACGTCAAACCGAGAAGCGAAGGGCGGGGAGGGCGAATTGGCGATAATCGCGTCCGCCTCAAGCCTTCCAGTCCAGGCCCCAATCCCGGTAGCGCTCGGGGTCGTCGACCCAGTTCTCGCGGACCTTGACGTGCAAAAACAAATGCATACGGCGGTCGAGCAGGCGCTCTAGCTCGGCTCGGGCGGCGGCACCGATCGCCTTGATTTGCTGACCTCTCTTGCCCAGCACGATCATTTTCTGGCTGTCGCGCTGAACATACACCGTCTGCTCGATACGGGCGCTGCCGTCGTCTTTTTCTTCCCAGCGATCGGTTTCGACGGTGATCGCGTAAGGCAATTCCTGATGCAGTTGATTGTAAACCTGTTCACGGGTGACCTCGGCGGCTAGAAGGCGCTCCGGCAAGTCCGAGATTTCATCTTCAGGATAGAGCCACGGGCCGGATGCCATCCGTTCGGCTAAATGCGCCAAAAGGTCGTCGCAGCCGCTGCCATTCTCAGCCGAGATCATGAAGGTGTCTGTGAAGATTCCGGTCGCGTTCAACTCTGCTGTTCTGGGTAGCAGGTCCTCACGCTTTACCAGATCGACTTTGTTCATCGCCAGGATGGCTTGGCGTCCAGCTGTCTTCAATCCGTCGATGATGCGCCTGGCGTCGGCGCCGATTGTCTTGCGAGATACGTCAATCAGCAGGACCACCAGGTCCGCATCTCCGGCTCCCCGCCAGGCGGCGTCGACCATGGCCCGGTCGAGCCGGCGTCTTGGCTCGAATATCCCGGGCGTATCAACGAAGATGACTTGCGCATCTCCGCGCACACAGATTCCGCGAATTTGCGTGCGGGTGGTCTGGACCTTGGGCGACACGATCGAAACTTTTTCGCCGACAAGCCGGTTCAGCAAGGTCGATTTGCCGGCATCTGGCGCCCCGACCAGGGCAACGAAGCCGCAGCGTGTCTC
>JABIRP010000359.1 GCA_018699735.1 Rhodospirillaceae bacterium
GCGGCACGCGTAGGAAATCATCTCGATCCGCGCCGAGAAACTCATAGATCGACGAGATCGAGGCTGTGTTGTAGCGCTCGAAACTCCAGTCCTTGGGTGCCGGTTTTTTGAAGACCACCAAGCCGCCGGTATCCGGGTCAGCATTTGCCTCATCATCGGTGATCCAGAAATTGACGTTGACCGCGGCAAAATCGGCATGCGGATTGATGCCGACCATCGATTGCTCGTAGCTGTAGGCCCAAGTCATCTTCAAGGGCAAGGACCCGAGAATACGCGGCAAGCGCTGGCGTAATTCTGTGGCGATGCGCAGGATCAAAGGGTCGGAGAACCCCTCGCGCAGATAAGCACCGAGATAACCCGCCCCCTTAATCTCGAACCAATACGTGGAATTATGACAATGCCGCAGCAGGGCCGTACGCGCCTCGGGCCGGAGCAGACCGTCGATAGTCACAGCTTTCGGTTCGGCGGAGAGATAGTTTTCCTCCATGGCATGCCAATCCAGGGTGCCCGACAAAGCCGGCTCATTTCCCCAGCCACTGGGCTCCAACCTGACCAGGCGGCCATAGCTCGGTTGGATGCGTCGATAGCGATCTTCCGAAAGCGTGAAGGATATGGCCTGACGTTCGTCCTCGCTCATTTCGTCAAGAATACTTTGATAGGCCGCGATTTGCCCCACCAGAGACGGCGGTAGAAGGTCCTGATCACGCAGATGGGCCAACTGGTCGCGGTCGTGTACCAGCCGGTGCCAGCACGTGAGGCGAGAGATTGGTTTGACCGGATCGATCGGCAAGTCCGGAAATGGGTCCAGGTCTGGTGCCATATTCAGAGGCCGGCCATGTAGCAGCCGGGCATGCCGGCGGTAGGCTTCAGCCGCTTCCTCAAGCAGGTCTGCATCGATCAGCGCCACGCCTAGATTATACCAAACCCCGGGATTGGTCGGTTGTTCGTCTGCGATCTTGCGATAAAGAGCGAGAGCGCCCGCTTCATCGCCAGAGGCTTTCTGAACATTAGCCAGATTGACCCGGGCCGCCGTTTCGCTGGGGTCGAGTTCCAGCGCCCGGCGCAGAGCGCCCCCCGCAAGTTCCAGATCTCCCGCCCGCCAGGTGACATATCCAAGGTTCGCAAAGGCTTTTGAAGAGCTCGGATCCAAAAGCGTTTGCCGTCGCGCCAAAGCAACCGCCGCATCGTGCTCGCCGGTTTTCTCCAAACTTTGAGCCAAAGACGAGCACGCGCCCACACCGGCCGGCTGGAGAACCAGGGCCCGGCGAAGCGGATCGATCGCCTGGGAATGGCGATTGAGCTGGCGGAGTGCCACACCGAGATTGTGGTGGGTCGCCGCCGTCGCCGGCATGAGCCTTGCCGCCTGATCAAACCGATCCGCCGCACCCCGATGATCGCCACGGGCATTCGCTATCACCGCGAGTTGGAATACCGCGATCGGATTGCCTGGCTCCCGCGTGAGTATCTCGCCATAAGCTGTTTCCGCCTCTTCACCGCGTCCTGCGGATAGAAGCTGTTCGGCGGAATTCAACGACTGGCTTATAGTCTGTGCTTCAATAGTCATGGCCACGTGCTCTATTTCGATCAGGACCTTATACCAAGCTGCATTGATTATGACCCATTGTGATCCCTTTTCCCGTTCTCTGGGCCGGAGGGTGTGCGTTGTTGATGCTCTCGCATCGTTAAGCATACCCGACACATCCAGAGGACGGGAAAAGAGACCCGGATGGCATCATCCCAAGGCTCCTGGGCGTCGTCGCGTGTCGCTTGTGGTGCGGAGCACCACGGCACCACTCGCTCCTAACCAGGAACCTTGGGATGACGTCACAATGGGTCATAATCAATGCAACTTGGTATTATACTCCAGCCATGTCGGACACGGAAACCAGATGGATGATTGTCGCACCGGCCGAATTCTTGGCCCGAGGCGCCCGCTCGGCTAGGCTCAACCCAAATGCCGTTGTTGTTGATCATTCCGAAGGGGAGTTGGTCTTTCCGTCTTTTTTCTGTCGTTCGCCAAGCCCCTGGATGAAGGCGATGGCTTGGTTGGCGATGCGCAATATCGAATTCCGCATCTATATGCTGGAATTTGACCTCAAACCAAAGGAAGTCGAGCGGTCACGCCTTGGCGTCTATCCTCGGGTCAGCGATGACTTATTGGAATTGATGCGCGAGATTGATGCCCGTGAAGTCGATTGGCTGGAGACTATGCATGACAAGATCGACTGGGCGTTGGCCCGACTTCGAGAGACTTCTCTGGCAGCGGGTACGTTACATTCCGATGGGACTGTTGTGGACAACAGCGACGAGGTCGGGTAACAGGCTGAGGCAATGCCGAAAATTTGACGGTGACACGATGATGCGCTTTGTTTTATTGGCCATTTTGGCGATGACCTTGACCTCTTGCGGCGAGGAAAAGTCCCATATTGTGGGCAAATGGCGCACCACGATCAACGAGGAGCAGCTGTTCCAGCTCGAAATCCCGAAACATCCCGACGATAGCGGATTGTTAGAAATCGAAATTCGCGCGACATCGATCATTTTGAACGGTCGAGAGGTGGAAACACTGCCGCGGCACAATGTTGGCGTCTGGCTGTTGTATGAACAAGGGTCCAACCGAACGTATTCAGTTTTACACAAAGGAGATGGCCGCGTTCTGTTTCGGGCGCCAGGCCACCATCGCCAGGGCATTCACGAGTTCCTAATTGAACCCGTAGGTGAAATCTCGGAACTCATAAAAGAGTAGCGCTCACCCCGTTCAATTCACGACGTTCTCTGCGTGACGTTCTCTGCGTGACGTTCTCTGCCAGGCGTTCAATCGAACCCCGCCATCCAATCTTCAATCAGTCGCCGGGAGATCGAATCGCGTCTCGGCATATGGCGACCAATCGCTTCGAAGTTGCGCA
>JABIRP010000360.1 GCA_018699735.1 Rhodospirillaceae bacterium
ACCGTCACCAGTGGCGCCGAGACCATACGGGTCGAAAAACCCCTATTGAACGATACGCCAGAAGCCGGTGGTTTCGTCGATGCGATCATCGTCTGCACGAAAATGACCGCGCTCGACGGCGTATTCGAAACTGCCCGCGCCTATGCCGGGCCGGACACAATGGTTCTGTCCTTGCAAAACGGCGTCGAGGCCGAGGACAGATTGGCCGGCGACTTCGGGCCCGGCGCCGTGATCGGTGCTACCGCCCGAATTTCCGCGACCTTGGTTGCACCGGGCGTCGTCGACCACGCCGGGCCCGGATTCAACAAGATCACCATCGGCGAACGTGACAGCAGTTCAAGCGCCCGGATCGATGCTCTAGCCGCCGCACTCGACGTGCCTGGAATTGACGTTGAGATCGCCGCAGATGTGACCCTCGATACATGGACCAAGTTCTGCTTCATGGCTTCACTCTCGGCCGCCGCCTGTTATTACCGCGCGACCCTCGGTGAGATCCTGGGAGACACAGAAAAACTCGCCACGTTCCGCCAACTTATTGAAGAGACCGCCGCCGTTGGCCGGGCTCGCGGTGTCGCCTTACCGGACGGTGTAACCGACGCCCTGATAGCTATGATGCGCAGCATGGCGCCAGAGGTGAAACCATCAACATTGGTCGACCTGGAACAGGGTCGACCGCTTGAGGTCGAATGGCTAAGCGGCGCAGTCATCCGGCTTGGCGGTGAAACCGGCGTCGCAACACCGACGCATCAAAAGATCTACGAGGCACTGAAGCCGCATTTCGAGGGCGCATGAGGATCCAGTTGCTCCGTGATGGAGGCGACACAACCCGGAGGAATTCTGTCCCGACAAGTGCAGTTTCCCGGTTTGGCGCAACGAAGATCCGGGAAGCGGTGCTACTATCGGTGCAATTGTAAGGAGCCAACCCATGCCGCATGCGATCATCGAGTACTCTGCCAATATCGAGGCCGAGATGAATCTGGACGAACTCGTTGAGCGAGTGCATGGAGCAGCCCTCGAGACCGGAGTTTTCCCGCTTGGAGGCTTACGCGTTCGCGCTGCCCGCCGGGAGCACTACAAAGTCGCCGATGGTCATCCCGACAATGCTTTCGTGCATGTGATCATGTTGATCGGACATGGCCGAGACGAGATGACCCGGACCAAGGCCGCCGAGCATGTGTTTGCCGCCGTTACCAATCACCTCGATCCGGTTTTTGAGGCCCGTCCGCTTGGCATTTCATTCGAGATGCGCGAGATCGATCCGGCGACGAACCTGAAGAAGAACAATCTGCACGAATACGTAAAACGCCGCCAAGCGGCCGAGTGAAGAAGGACATCCGCCATGGGAGAGATCGTTCTAGCCGCAAAAAACACGCATGTGCCGTCCATCTGGATGGACCTGACGATGGAGAAGTTTCGCGGCATCCGTAAGAACGCGATCGATGGATTGCGTGAGCTTGGCCGCCGGGCGCATGCGCAAGGAGCGGATACCTTCGTCGTGCTGGATGTGCATTGGATCGTCAACCAAGGCTTCCACGTCAATGCCAAGGCGCGCCATGAGGGCACATTTACCAGCCATGAACTGCCGCACATGCTGAGCGGCATGGACTACGGCTATGACGGCGACCCGGAACTTGCCCATGCCTTAAGAGACGCGGTGGCCGGCGCTGGGTTCGCCGCCATGGCACATGAAACGCCTCACCTCGGCTGCGAATACGCAACCCTGATCCCGATGCATCTGATGAACGAGGCCGCCGACATTCGCGTCGTTCCAGTCGCCGCCAACCAGTTTGCCAGCATCGAGGAAGGCCGCGCCATGGGAGCGGCGATGGCCGAGGCGATCAAGGCCTCCGACCGGAAAGTGGCGCTGCTCGCGTCGGGTTCGTTATCGCATCAGTTTTGGCCGAATGCTGTCTCACAGCAGGGCTTGACCAGTGTGAACACCGAGTTCAACCGCCAAGTCGACCTCAGGGTCCTCGACCTGTGGCAGGAGGGCCAGATCCCGGAGTTTCTCGCCATGCTGCCGGAATATGCCGAACGCTGTCATGGCGAGTGCAAGATGATCGACACCGCCATGCTGTTCGGCGCCTTGGGATGGGACGACTATCAGGGCAAAGGTGAGTTGATCGGTGAGTATTTCGGCGCCTCGGGCACCGGACAGGCCAACGTCGACTTCTCTTTGCCGGCGTAGGCCTACCGGGCCTTAATCAGGACGATCCATTGCGAAGAGTTCCGTCACTTCGCTGTAATCCATGTATCCGAGCCGCGCGACCGGGGTGTACTTCAGTACATCCACCATCCCATCGACGACGCAAGACTCGTCGATGTGGATGCCGATAACCTCGCCGAAAATCACCCAGTTCTCACGGCTTTCGTGCCAGCACGGCATCTGAACGCTTTGCAGGTATTTACACTCCAGATGCACCGGCGCGCCCTTGACCCGCAATGGTTTGACCATCTTTGATGCCAAACCTTCCAAACCAGCCGGCGGCATCTCGTTCTCTCCGTGCGGCAAATGCACTGAGGTTTTGTTCATATGGTCGCGTTGCGCGTGGCTGACGATGCTACAGACGAACTCACCGGAGGCCTCGGCATTGAGTTGGCTGTCCTTCTTGGTCCCATCGGTGCGGCCGCCCGAGCCGAACATAACAACCGGCGGATCCGCGCAAACCGCATTGAAGAAGCTGTAGGGCGCCAGGTTTGGCGTGCCATGCTCGTCCAAGGTCGAGATCCAGCCTATTGGCCGCGGTGATATGACCGCCTTGAACGGGTCGTGTCGGAAGCCGTGATCCTTATGTGTGCCGGGCTTGAAGAACATTATTTTCCTCTTGGTCGAGTTATTGGGGATAGCAATCTACAGTCCCATTCGGTCCGCTATCCGGTGCCACATAAGCAGCGCCGGCATGAACCAAGGGTTGCCACCATAAAGCGGTCGGGTCTCAAAATCGAGATCGTCGAACGCGGTAATCCCATTGGGGTCACCCAACATCTTCAATCCGAGTTTGCTGCCAAAATAACTTGAGCGCGCGACGCCCGACCCACAATACCCCATCGCATAAAACGCCCCGTCCAAAGCACCGCCTTGGAACCGGCCGATATGAGGCGCGTGATCGAACGTATAAGCCACGAGGCCGGACCACACGTGATCAGTCGCGACCTCCGACAACTGCGGATAAACCGCGATCATGGATCGGTGCAGAATACGGAAATTGGCAGCGGAATTGTCGGCAAGCCCAGAGCCTCGGCCGCCGAATAAAATCCGGCTACCATCCGGAGATGGCCGGTAATAGGCCACCAACCTGCGACTATCGCCGTATACCCGCGCCTTCGGCATGAGAGTCTTCATCAGGGTCGGGTCCAGCGGCGCCGTGGCAATCATCGCGCTGCGCAGCGGGAGTACCCGACGGCGAAGATCTTGGGTCACCGCACCGGTATAGCCGTTGGTGCAGACAGCGACCTGGCCCGCGTTGATCGTCCCGCGGACGGTCGTGAGTTCGAAACCGGCGGATGATTTCCGAAGCGCCGTTACAGCGGTCTCCGGCGCAATGGTTACGCCGGCATCGCGAACCGTCCGGGCCAATCCATCGTGGTACATGGCTGGGTCCAGACCGCCGTCCCGGTGATAGACAAGGCCGCCGTGAAAAATCGGCGAGCCAGTCTCTTGGTGTTGCTCCGACTTCGAGACCATGTCTCCTTCCACACCAACCGCCTTTTGCAGGCCTTCCAAATCGCGGGCCATGGCGTCGTAGTGCAATGGCCTCAGGGCGCCACGAAATCGCCCGGCCCGAACGAATTCGGCCTCAATCCCCTCCGCCGCCAAGAAATCATCAAGATAATCGATGAACCCGACGCTTTCCCTGAGGATCGCATTGGCACGATCGACGCCGTATTTGTTCTTCAGGCCATCAATGCCGAGTTTATGGAAGCTTGGGCCGACCATGCCGCCGTTTACGGTGCTGGCACCACAGCCGAGGACGCCGGCCTCAAATACGATGACCGATGCCCCCCCTCTCGCCAGGGAAAGTGCCGTGCAGAGCCCGGTAAATCCGGCTCCGATAACCGCAACATCGATCGAAGTTGGAAGCGCAACCGTCTCGGTCTTGGGTCTTGGGGATTGTTCCCACCAATACGGTGTTGTCTTGAGGACCATTTATCAACTGCCTTGCGCCGCCTCGACACAGGCACGCGCGGCCATGTCGACGATAGACGCCGTATCGATACCGTAATGCGCGTACAGATCCGGTATGTCGCCGGATTGACCGAAATCGTCGACACCTAATGGGTAGACCCGACGTCCAGTCGCGGACCCCAGCCACGAGAGTGCTGCCGGGTGACCATCCTGAACCGTAACCAAAGAGGCGCGTGGATCAAGGCGCGCCATCAGGGCCCGCAAGTGGCCACCGCCTTGGCCGTCATTGGCGAGACCCGCCCGCCATTCGGTGAACAACCGATCGGCCGAGGGGACCGCAAGCACGCCGATCCCCGGCAACTCCTCGGATAGTTCCGCATGCGCCGCCAAGACCTCGGATGCCAACGGGCCACAATAGATCAGCGCTAACTCCGCACCGGGCGCCGGTTCTATCTGCCAATAGGCACCGGCCAGGATCTGACTTTCCAACTCCGGCGTCATGACACGCTCCGGCTGATCGAGCATTCGGGTCGAGAGCCGCAGATAAACCGAGCCTCCGCCGTCCGCCTGCATTTGCTCGAAACCCCAGCGCATGATTGCCGCCAGCTCATCGACATAGGCCGGCTCGAAGGTCGTCAATCCGGGTTGGCCAAGACCGATCAGCGGCGTCGAAATCGATTGATGCGCCCCGCCCTCGGGAGCCAAGGTGATACCCGCCGGTGTCGCCACCAGCATGAAACGGGCGTCCTGGTAACAGGCATAGTTCATCGCATCCAGGCCGCGGCTGATGAACGGATCGTAGACCGTACCAACCGGCAGCAAGCGGGTTCCGAACAAGGGACCCGAGAGCCCGAGTGCCGCCAACATGATGAACAGGTTGTTTTCCGCTATACCGAGTTCAAAATGCTGGCCGCCGCCGTGACGCATCCATTTTTGGACTGAGGCCACATCCTCCTCGCGGAAGACGTCATTGCGCACATCAAGCGAGAAAATGCCGCGTTGGTTCACCCACGGCCCGAGGTTGGTCGAGACCGTTACATCAGGAGACGTCGTCACCAGCCGGGTCGCAAGCGCGGAGTTACCCCGAGCCAACTCATTGACGATGCCGCCGAACGCGGTTTGGGTTGTGGCCCGGCGCTGCCACTTGGGCTGCAAGCTTTCCGGCACGTCGACTTTGGCTGCCTGCCTCACACGTGAGCCGGCGACATTGAACGAGCACCCCTCGACGAAGCCGCGCAGCCGGTCGCCGTCAATCGCCATATGACCGAAAGGCGACCATTCCTCGCCCTCCGGCATTCCGGTCTCGGTGCGGAAACTCTCGAACTGATCCGGCGTCATCAGGCCCGCATGATTGTCCTTGTGCCCGGCCAAGGGTGTGCCACCGCCTTTGACGGTATAGGCGATGAAGCATTGCGGGGTGTCATCCTCGACTGCGTGGAAGCCGTCCAAAACCGCCTCCATATCGAGGCCGGCCAAATTGGTCATCAGATCATGCAAAGCGCGGTCGTCATGATCCTCAAGGATCGACTTCATGCCTTTGACGCCGCGCAGATCCCGTTTCAGATAGTCTCGCCAGGCGCCGCGTTCCCCTGCCTCACCTTTGAAGCAGAGCGCGCTGTAGAGGTCGTTTGGGCAATCGTCGATCCATTGCCGGATCGTGTCGCCGCCTTGTTGCGCAAAAACCCGTTCCAGGCGCTTGCCATATTTCAGCGCCGTGACTTTCCAGCCAACGCTATCGAAAAATTCGCGGATCTTTTGGAATAGCCCGTCGGAAACCACGCCATCCAAGCTTTGACGGTTGTAATCGATCACCCACCAGAGATTTCGGACGTCGTATTTCCAGCCCTCCAGCATCGCCTCGTAGACATTGCCCTCGTCCAGTTCAGCATCCCCCATGACGGCGATCATGCGGCCGGCCGGCTGGTCTTTCAGCGACGGGTCCTGCACCAATTCATGAAGCCGCACATAGTCCTGCGCCATTGAAGCGAACAGCGTCATCGCCACGCCGAGGCCGACCGAACCGGTTGAGAAATCGACCTCGTCGGCGTCCTTGGTGCGCGAGGGATACGACTGCGCGCCGCCAAGGGCTCGAAAATTCTCCAAATTGGCCAGTGACTGCCGGCCCATCATGTATTGGATGGCATGATATACCGGGCTCGCGTGCGGCTTCACCGCGACGCGGTCCTGCGGCCGCAACACATCGAAATACAGCGCCGTCATCAAGGTCGTCACGGACGCGCAGGATGCCTGATGACCGCCCACTTTCAAGCCATCTCGCGACGGGCGTATGTGATTGGCGTTGTGGATCGTCCACATCGACAGCCAACGCACCTTACGCTCGAGCTCCTTCAAGAGGTCAAGACGGGTCGGTTCTGGCGAAGCTTTTCGGGCGTTCATATTTTGATCTCGGGTGAGGTGCAGCAGGTTATCCGCATCAATATGACCGGCCGGAATCTGCCTGTCGAGATCGTGCTGAAAGATCGCAAGGAAGTGACTGTAGTTCTTCTCGAAGCCGGTCGATTGCAGGGTCGTACGGGAGCCAGGCCTTCGTTTCTTTCTTACCTGATCATATGGCAGCTCGACCTCGATAAGGGGCTCGAGAAATTACTGCTGACCAGATGGTTAATAATACTCCCCAATACTCCTTTACATCCCACATCATGGAAACCATATATCGGGCCATCATATATCGGATCGATACATTCACCCTTTGTAATATAAAAGTTCAAGGTGAATTGGAGGACGTGATGGACGTCAAGACATGTTGCCTGGCTGCCCTTCTGACCGGCGAAGCAACCGGGTACGAGATCAAGAAAATGTTTGAGGAAGGGCCGTTTGCGCACTTCCAGTCAGCCTCTTTTGGGTCAATCTATCCATCGCTAACTGCGCTCAGAAAAGCCGGAATGGTATCTGTCTCCACGGCCACTGGCGAGGGTCGCCCCGACAAGAAAGTCTACGTAATCACAGAAGCTGGTCGGGCAGAGCTCCTGGAAAAGCTCGAGATCACTCCGGGTCGGGACCAGATCCGCTCCGACTTCCTGTTCTTGATGTTCTTTTCTGAACTGCAAGCGCCAGACCGCATTGGTGATTTAATCGACCAACGCAGAGCCTATTTCGATCAAGCATTAGACGACATAGCCCGCGTGGAGGTCGAAAGTCCGGCCGGACCAGGGCGCGCGTTCGTGCGCGGTTTCGGCAAGGCGATCTACACCGCTGCGCTGCGCTACCTGAGCGACAATCAGAAGCCCCTGCTCGATGAACTCACCACAAATCACGGCTCCCGGCCCGATGCCGGGGGTGGTAACGGGCCTGATGCGGAACATGACAACAAAACCACGCAAGCGGCGGAGTAACGGCCATGCGGATAAACCTTTCACTCATAACCGCCGGCATAATTGCGGTCGTCGCCGTTGGCTGGATCGTTTCCGGCCAATTCGGCGACCAGCCGGCGACCGCCGCCAATCAAGGCACGGACGACATGGCGGCAACCGGTGAAGCCGGACATGCCGTTACCCGGGTCCGGGTCCGGGCGTCAACGGCCGAGCCTTATGTTGCGACCATCCGTGTCACCGGGCAAACCGCCGCCTCCCGCATCATCAGCTTGCGGAGCCGGACAGAAGGTACAATCGTCTCCCTCGGGGCCCAAAAGGGTGCAGCGGTAAAGACGGGTCAGGTTTTGGTTCGCCTGGGCCAAGAAGACCTCCCCGCTCGAATGGAGAACGCCGAGGCTCGTATTCGCCAACGCCAGGTCGAGTACGATGCCGCCCAGAAACTAGCCAAACGAGGTTTCCAAGCAGAGACCAAGCGCGCTGCAGCAGAAGCGGAACTGACAGCCGCCCAAACTGAACTTGCCCGGATCCAAATTCTGCTCAACCACACCGTAATCCAAGCCCCGTTTGCCGCTGTGCTCGACCAACGACCAGTCGAGCTCGGTGATGCCCTGCGCAAGGGCGACCCGGTTGCTGTGCTGCTCGACCTCGACCCGCTTTTGGTTACGGCACACGTATCCGAGGATGATTTCCTCAAACTTTCCGTCGGCCAAGCCGCTATTGGGCGGTTGCTGAATGGCCAAGAACTTAAGGGCAGCATCAGATACATCGCGGTGGCCGGCGATCCCGCAACCCGAACCTTCAAGGTTGAAATGGCGTTCCCCAATCCAGGCTACGCCATCGTCCAGGGCATTTCAGCGGTTCTCGAACTGCCTATGCCGACCGTGAATTCGCATAGCTTTTCGGCTGCCCTGCTCACCATCGACGATGACGGGCGGCTTGGCATCAAATCGGTTGGGATCGACAACAAGGTCGCCTTCCATCCGGTGAACATCGTCGGCGGAACCGCTGAAAAAGTCCAAGTCTCCGGCCTACCGGAGCAAGTCGATATCATCACTGTTGGCCAGGACTTCGTATCCGCAGGCGATATTGTCGACCCGGTTCGTGAAGATCAGGCCCAAACGAGCGGGACCAAGACGGGCGAGACCAAGACGGGCGAGACCAAGACGAGCGGAGCGAAGCCGTGAGCGCGATCATTGATGCAGCCCTGCATCGCTCCCGAACCACTCTGTCCGCGCTGTTGCTGATCCTGATCACCGGCAGCTACGCTTATTGGACGATCCCGAAAGAGTCTGATCCGGACATTTCCATTCCGATTGTCTACGTCCAAATGAAGCATGAAGGCATCTCCCCCGAAGATGCTCAGCAGATGTTGCTGCGCCCGATGGAAACTGAACTTCGGGGCATTGAAGGCGTGAAAGAAATGCGCTCAACCGCCTTTGAAGGTGGAGCCAGCGTAGTGCTGGAGTTTGATGCCGGATTTGATCCTGCCTCGGCCACAAGCGACGTGCGCGAAAAGGTCGACTTGGCCAAACCAGAATTGCCCACCGATAGTGATGAGCCCACCGTTCACGAGGTGAATTTCTCGCTCTTCCCGGTCTTGGTGGTCACACTTTCAGGCGAGGTTTCGGAACGCAAATTGCTTCAAACCGCGCGGCTGGTCCGGGATGAACTGGAGGCTATACCGACAGTTCTGGCCGCCAAGTTGACCGGCCAACGAGATGAACTGGTCGAAATCATCATCGATCCCGCAAAGCTCGATAGCTATGGCTTGGACGCGACCGACGTGCTCAATCGGGTCGCTCGGTCAAACCTTCTGGTCGCGGCCGGAACCCTTGATACGGGGAACGGTCGGTTCCCGATTAAAGTGCCTGGCCTGTACAAAAATATGGACGATATTCTCGACCAACCGATTAAGGTCAACGGTGACGCAATCGTCAGTATTTCAGACGTTGCCAGCGTACGTCGTACCTTTAAAGACCGACAAACCGTTGCTCGTTTAGACGGCCGCCCGGCGATCGCCATCGAAGTCTCGAAACGTGCCGGGACCAATATTATCGAAACAATCGAGCGGATAAAGGCAGCCGTCACCGCCAGTAGCGAGCTATTTCCCGAGGGCGTGCATTATACGTTTTCCCAGGACCAATCGAGCGACATCCGCCGAATGCTCGACGACCTGCAAAACAACGTGCTCAGCGCAATTCTGTTGGTCATGATCGTCATTGTCGCGGCACTTGGCATCAGGTCGGCCGGGTTGGTCGGTGTGGCGATCCCGGGCTCCTTCCTCCTCGGCATCCTTGCCCTCTCCTCACTTGGCCTGACGATCAACATAGTCGTGCTATTCGCCTTAATCCTGGCCGTTGGCATGCTGGTCGATGGCGCCATCGTGGTCACCGAGTTCGCCGACCGAAAATTAGCCGAAGGCTTGAACCCCAGAGATGCCTACGCGGCGGCTGCGAAACGTATGTCCTGGCCGATCATAGCATCGACCGCAACCACGCTTGCGGCCTTCCTGCCTTTAATCTTCTGGCCGGGCATTGTCGGCGAGTTCATGAAGTATTTGCCGATCACCCTGGTCGCCACACTCTCGGCTTCGCTTCTGATGGCTTTGGTCTTCATCCCGACTCTCGGTGCACGAATTGGCAAAGCGCAAAAACGGGATGAAGCAGCCAATCGTAAGCTCGTTGCCGCCGAGACCGGCGAGTTGTCGGATATTGGTGGCCTGACTGGCCTCTACATCCGGGTTCTACGCGGCGCTCTGCGCCATCCGGGCAAGATCATAATCTGCGCCTTCGCCACCTTGATTGGCGTTCAGTTTCTATACGCGCAGGCCGGCCATGGCGTCGAGTTCTTCCCCGATGTCGAGCCCGATACAGCAATGATCAACGTTCATGCGCGCGGCAACATGTCGATCTCGGAGCGAACTAAACTGGTTCTAGAGGTAGAGCGGGAAATCTTGAAGCTGGACGAATTTCGCTCGGTCTACACATTCGTTGGCCAGATCGAAGGGGGACGTGGCGGCATCAAGCTGGCAGACGATGTGATCGGTTCGATCCAGCTTGAGTTCAAGGATTGGCGCTTGCGCCGATCTTCGGAAGAAATATTGGCCGATATCATTGAGCGCTCCCGCGTGCACGCCGGAATTGAGGTTGAACCATTTGAACAGGAATTTGGCCCGCCGACAGGCAAACCAGTTGCCGTCCAGCTACGCGCGGCTGATCGGGACACATTGATCGCAGCGGTCGCCACCGTTCGCAAACAATTCGAGTCCATGGACGGTTTAAAACTGATCGAAGATGACCGCGACATACCCGGCATCGAGTGGCGGCTCACGGTTGACCGCGCGCAGGCGGCCAAGTTCGGGGCCGATATCGCTTTGATCGGCAAGTACGTCCAATTGCTGACCAAAGGGCTAAAGATCACAGAATTTCGCCCGAACGACAGCGATGAAGAAGTCGACGCGGTCGTACGGTATCCGACCGCCTACCGCAAGTTGGATCAGATGTTGCGCCTGCAGGTTCAGACCTCGGTCGGACTGGTACCGATCTCCAGTTTTGTGAGCTGGGAGCCGGCCGCGAAAGTCGGAACCATCAAGCGGGTAGACGCGCATCAGGCGATGACAGTAAAGGCGGACGTATTGCCCGGCGTTCTCGCCGATGCCAAAGCACGCGAACTGCGAGCCTGGTTGGAAACAAACCCTTTGCCGGCCAGCGTCTCATACGTCTTTAAGGGCGAGGACGAAGAGCAACGCAAGGCTCAGGCTTTCCTCGGCAAGGCCTTCGGGGTCGCCCTGTTTATCATGGCGCTCATTCTGGTGACCCAGTTCAACAGCTTTTATTCTGCCTTTTTGATCCTCTCAGCCGTGATCATGTCGACCATCGGTGTCTTGATCGGGCTCATTCTGACCGGCTCGCCGTTCGGGATCGTGATGAGCGGGATCGGCGTGATTGCGCTTGCCGGCATCGTGGTCAATAACAACATCGTTCTGATTGACACTTTTGATCGCTTGAAGGCCAGGAGCAACAATGTCGCGGATGCCATTCTGCGCACCGGAGCTCAACGCCTACGACCGGTCATGTTGACGACCGTAACAACCATCCTCGGCCTGACACCGATGGCGATGCAGGCCAATATCGACTTCTTCAGCCGCCAGGTGACGATCGGGGCGCCCTCGACGCAAATTTGGGTACAGCTCTCGACCGCCATTGTCTTTGGTTTGGGGTTCGCAACGGTGCTGACACTTATTGTCACACCTTCGGCGCTTATGTTCCGGGAAAACCTGGCGGCAGCCGCAGCCAGACGGCGGCGGAAGCGGTCTTTGAGGCACGCGATTATAACCGGGGTTGTGAGCTTGAACGAAATCGATACCGCGCTCAACGAAGGGTGGGTTACATCCGATCAAATCGCAGAGTGGTCGGAAGGTGCAGCCCACCCCGTGACGACGCCGAGCCTTGCGGAGGGGGCCGGTGCCAAGGTCACCATTGCGGCCGACTAGCCACCCGAGTTCGCATGGCGTTCGTCATGCATTGTGGATTTCCAGTATAGCCATTAACACTGTTTGCATACGACCGGCTAACTTGGATACTGTGAAAATCCACTAGTGCGCTCGGCCAAATCCGCGATAGATCCAATGCCTGGACTACTCTAATAAGGAGCAGCGGATCTTTGCCTCACTCTGCAAGACAAACCGCACAACTAACGGAGCGGCACAACCACGATGAGCCTCGCCATCACCCCGAACGATTTTGAATTTCTGCAATCAATGTTGAAGCAGAATTCTGGACTGGTTCTCGACCAATCCAAAACGTATTTGGTCGAAAGTCGGCTGCAGCCGATTGTACGCGAGAAGGGCCTGCCCTCACTTGGCGCCCTGGTCGATGCGCTTCGCAAGGGAGGCAAGAGTTCTCCTTTGACCCAAACGGTGGTCGAGGCAATGACCACCAATGAGACTTTGTTTTTTCGCGACATGCATCCGTTTGAAGCTTTGCGCAAGAACGTCCTCCCGGATCTACTCGCGAAGAGGAGTTCTCAGAAGAAATTGCGCATTTGGTGCGCTGCCGCGTCAACCGGACAAGAACCTTACTCAATCGCCATGACTTTGTCCGACATGGCGGAACTCGCCGGTTGGCGGATCGAAATTCTTGGCACCGATATTTCGACCGATGCACTCGATAGGGCCAAGAAAGCCGCCTATAGCCAGTTCGAAGTCCAGCGCGGCCTACCCATTCAGCTGCTCGTTAAGAACTTCAAGCAGGAGGGCGACCGGTGGCATTTGAACGATAACATTCGCAATATGGTCCAATACCGACCGCTCAACCTGCTTCTGCCATTTTCCAGTCTTGGGACTTTCGATATCGTATTCTGCCGCAACGTGCTGATCTATTTCGACGCGGCCGATAAACGCAAAATACTCGACAATATTTCCAACGCCTTAGCGAATGATGGCTTCATGTTTCTAGGTGGAGCGGAAACCGTGCTCGGTATTACCGACTCGTTCCAAAACATTCCCAACCTGCGCGGCATCTATCGCAAGTCCCAACAAGGAAAACCCCAGTAAGGTATGGCAATGAGTGATCCGGTTCTCTTTCAACAAGACGGCAAGGTCGCGACCGTCACCCTGAACAGGCCCGATACCCGCAATTCCGTCACCGCGCCTGAGGTTCTGGATGCCTTGGAGGCTATTCTTCATCGGATAAATACCGATCGCTCAATCTCTGCAATGATCCTGACAGGTGCCGGATCAGCATTCTCATCCGGCGGCAACCTAAAGGAAATGGCAGCCAAGTCCGGTTCCTTCGCTGGCGACCCAAACACGGTCAGAGAAGGCTATCGTTCTGGCATTCAGCGCATTCCCAAATTGCTCTACGATTTGGACGTGCCGACAATCGCAGCGGTTAATGGCCCGGCGATTGGTGCGGGATGTGATTTTACCTTAATGTGTGATATTAGAATAGCCTCAGAAAATGCTGTTTTTGCAGAGAGTTTTGTTCGCCTTGGATTAATTCCGGGGGATGGTGGGGCCTGGCTTCTCCCGCGGGCAATCGGGATGTCGAGAGCGGCGGAAATGACCTTTACCAGCGACCCGGTGGACGCAGAAACGGCGCTTGAGTGGGGTTTGGTGTCGCGGGTCGTACCGGCCGATGGATTGATGCAAAGCGCCATGGAGCTCGCTGAGCGTATCTCGCGGAATTCCGGTCCGGCACTCCGTATGGCGAAAAAGCTGCTTCGAGAAGGCCAGCACACTCGTATCGACACACTTTTGGAACTGTCCGCCGCCATGCAGGCCGTTGCTCATGAAACGTCGGAGTACGACGAACGGATTACAAAGGCAGCGGCGAAATTCCGCGACTAGCCCGTGCCTTCATCCCCCTTCAGGAATATCCCTCCGGTGCTACGAAACCGCCGATCTCTTGTTCCATCAACCGAGCGAAATGGATGGCGGTACGGTCGTGGCCGTGGGCGGCGATAATCTGCAAGCCGCAAGGCAACCCAGATCTTGTGAGGCCAGCCGGCGCTACCGTTGCCGGTAGATAAAATGCGCCGGGCCAGCCGGCCCAGAACAGCTGATCGACCACCGACTCTTCCTTGCCGTTTATCGGAATTGTACGGTCGGCGCGGTCGCCTGCCTGGTCGTGCACAAAGGCGGCGGACGCGGCGATTGGCGTGAGTAACAAGTCGTACTCTTGGAAAAAGGTATGCCATCTGAGGCGCATTTGGTTCTGTGTCTCTTCGACCTCGAGCCAATCACGGTGGTATTGAGTGACAGCGCGGTCAACCATGGTTTTGTAACTTGTATCGGCTTCATCGGCGCCCTGAGCCCTTCGCAAGTGCCCCTGGAACAGCGGCTCGGCCATACGGGCGCCTGTCGCGGCCCGCAACAGCATCAGGTAAACCCGGTGCGCCTCGGTCGTATCGATATCGGGCCGCGCCGTCTCATCGACCTGAACACCAGCCTTCGCCAGGGCATCGACTACCCCCTGCAATTGGTCGGTCAGTTCCTGATCCTGAGCACAATTTGGATCGGTCAACATGACGCCGACCCGAAAATCCTGAAGCCGCTTCTTACGCGACGCCGGTAGATCGAGTTTCCAGCACTCTGCATCCAGAATGTCCGGCCCGGCCATCGCGTCCATTGCCACTTCCAGGTCGTCAGCCGAGCGTGCCAAAGGCCCGATGACGCTGATATCTTGCGGCGTGACAATGCCCGGCAAGGACTGCCCCCGGGGCGGCAGGATACCGTAGGTTGGTTTGTGCCCGAACACGCCACAGTAATGCGCCGGATTGCGAATAGAGGCGCCTATGTCCGACCCGGCGTCAATACCGGTCAACCCCGCCGCAAGTGCGGCCGCCGAGCCCCCGGAGGAGCCCCCCGGCACCCGCGTTACATCCCAAGGATTATTGGTCGTCCCGTAGATCGCATTAAAGCTCTGCCAATCGCCGAGCATGAACGGAACGTTGGTCTTGCCAAAGAGCGTCACGCCCGCTGTCCGCAACCGCTCAACCGCCACCGCGTCACGGCTTGCGATATTGCCTTTTAACTCTGGCACTCCCCAAGTCGTCGGTGTGCCCTCAACGTCAAAGCTCTCTTTGATCGTCATCGGCACACCGTGCAGCGGGCCCCAAACCTCGTCCTTGGCAAGGGCCGTATCGGCGGCACGGGCGCGCGCGATCGCTTTTTCCTCGTCCAGAACGATGATGGCATTTAACTGTGCGTTCAAGCGATGAACACGGCCGAGATAAAGTTCCAGAAGTTCAAGACAACCGATCTCTTTTGCGCGAATTCGTTTGGCCAGTTCGACCGCCGAGGCAAAGGCGATATCGGACATTGCAGTCTCTCCCTACTGGTCTTCTGCGGGGTTTCGCCCGAGACGCCCAGTTCTGATTTCCGGAACCATCCAGAACAGAGCGATACCAATCAACGCCGCTCCAGCACAGATAGCGAAGCCTAAATCGTAACCGCCGGTCAGGTCGTAGAGCAAGCCGGTCATCAGGGCACCGCCGGCAGCTCCAACGCCCTGACCCAAATTTACCGTCCCATAGATCGAGCCAAGCCCTCGCCCGGCGAAGAGTTTGGCGATCAACGTTGTGATGATCGGCCCTCGTGCGCCCATCGACAGACCGAAGAAGATCACAAAGACGACGACGAGAACGAAACTCGGATGAGCTTGCACCAAGAACAACGCCGCTATCCCGATGAGGGTGAGAGAATAACTCGCGGTCGCGACGACGGCCCGGCCCCAACGGTCGGCGGCGATGCCGGTCAATGTCATGCCCGCGAAGGACAACATACCGGCGAAACCAAATGCACTGGCCGCCTCAAGTTCTTCGAACCCTTGTTCGACCAGGTATGCGACCGACTGCAGGCTTACGCCGTATACGGCTACAGCGGTCAGGGCGAAGATGACGAAGAAGGCCCAAAAGGCCGGCATGCGAAATGCTTGTTTCAGTGTCGGCCCGTCACCGCTTTGGTACTTTGAGCGTCCACCTCGTCCGTCGGCACCGCCCGAGATCCGCCGCCACGGCATGAGCAGAATGATCGGTAGAAGGACCAAGAACACCGCTCCCATCCCTTGATAGCTTGCACGCCACCCCACTGCCTGGATTGCTATTTGGGCGGTTGGGGCAACGATCAGAGTGCCGAATCCAAGTGCCGCATAGGCCAGCGACATGGCGGTCGCCATATTGCGCTCGAACCAGCGGCTGATCAGAGCCTGGGCCGGGACAATCGCCACCATAGCGGCGCCAACCCCGCCAAACAGACCAACGGCAACCTGAAACTGCCAAAGCTGATCGATCCAACCAGCGGCGAAGTATCCAGAGGCCAGGCATGTGAGCCCAACACCGTAGGATACCCGGGGACCGAACCGGTCGAATACGATACCGGCGAGTGGCGATGCTAGGCCGGTCGCAGCCATATAGAACGAATAAACCGATGTCGCCTCAGCCCGGTGCCAGCCAAATTCGGCGGTCAGGGGCAGCAGAAAAACGGCATAGCTCTCGCCGGTCCCACGACCAATCGCTGTCATCAAAAAACAGAATGCGAGGACGCCGAGCGCGGCGAGCGTGGTCGGGCTAATTTGTGACAGTCGCGGCATCGGATCCGGATCCAGGAATGGGAGTATCCGGTCGACAGCTCTGCCGGACACCCCATGGTCGCGCTTCAAATTGATTGCGGCAAGAGGCAATTGGAGTAATACCAGTCAGACCGACGCCCGTTGTGAGAGAAGCGATTGCCCCGCACACGCGCCTTTTTGTTTTGGATCGGTTTCGCTGGTCCTTGGGTGACCACCTGGATTGTTTTTTTGACACTATCCTGGGGCTCGATCATGGCTGATATAGATCGTGACTACGACAAGCGGGAGCAATTCTGCAAGACCCGCTACAGCGATGTCGCCGCCCGCGACCGGTGCCTTATCGTGATGGATTTGGAGCGATTTCAGTCCCGGTCGATCGCCATCTTCAATCGTGTCCTGTTGGTCATCGGGCCACCACTGGTTGGCTTCGGTGTGGTCTACTATCTTTCTCGCCGGACACGCCGGCCGATCGCCCGAAAGCCGCGCTCAAAATCCAAATCAGGCAGCCGCAAATGAGCAAACGGCCCTCCTCAGCCAAACCGCCTCGCGCTTGGCAGCGCATGCTGAGTGGCCGCCGGCTTGACCTGCTCGACCCGTCGCCTCTCGACATAGAGATCGAGGATATCGCCCACGGGCTGGCTCGTGTGGCGCGCTGGAACGGTCAAACCACCGGACGCTGGGCTTACTCCGTTGCCGAGCACAGCTTGCTGGTCGAGCGCATAATGTTGACCCGGCGCAAGACTTTGGCGCAAAAGTGGCGCTTGGCGGGACTGCTGCACGATGCGGCGGAGTACGTAATCGGAGACATGATCACGCCATTCAAAACCGTCATCGGCAGCGATTATAAAACTGTCGAGGCTCGCATTCAGTCGGCCGTACATATTCGGTTCGGACTGCCTCCTATTCTCCCGGATGATGTAACGGCCACGATCAAGCGCGCTGACAAGATCGCAGCCTTCATCGAAGCGACCCAATTGGCTGGGTTTTCGAAGGCCGAGTCGGCACGTTTATTTGGATCACCAGGCGCCGCAGGCGAGATCAGCCTCAGTCCCTGCGCACCCGATGAAGTCGGGAAACTGTTCCTCGCGCGCTTCCGACTGCTTGCGGGCGGCTGAAACTGGCTGCAGAGCTACGGCCAATCAAAAAATTACGCCCCAGTATCAGTCCGTAGAATCTCTAGTGACCGTGAAATCTTGGCTGGTTTAACAAATTATTTACTCCGGCCGATCAAAGTGGCGAGAACCCAAATTCATCCGAATTTCGGGGCCAGGTATTTTACGCAAACTCGACGGGCGGAATTCAATTGGACATGACGATCGAAAAGGTTGGGAAAAAGAAAAAGATCTCGCCCATTCTGGATCAAATTCTAAACGGCGGCGCTAGTACGAGCCTGAATGTTTTGGGCGTCACCCGCGCCATGGCCCCCGAAACACCATTTTTCGATTCCACGGCGCTGAACCGCGTGATCGTTTTCAAATACCCGAACTTCACCGACCAGATCGCCGATACCAACACCCACGATTACACGACCGGAGAGACCCACTTATCTACCGAGCGCCCAGTCGAAACCGGTGTTTATATCCCAAACGACGAGACAATACCCAACGAGGGCGGGTATGCGATCTACCTGCGTCAACGGGGTAGTGCCGGGTTATTGAAGCAATATCTTGGTGTATCAGAAGGCGATACAGCCATGGCCGACGACATGCGTAAGTTGGATTTGATCGACCAGATTCCGTCACTTGATCCGTTCTTGTTGAAAACCACGCTTGAGCAAGAAAAGATCTATGTTGACCCAGCCTACCTCAACATGGCCCACAAAGAGGAAGATGAGATAAAGAATGTCATCTCGGAAAAAGTTCAACCGATCGTCGGCCGGGCGCTAGGCACCGATAAGGCAAGCATCGAGATGTCGCAGCGATTTATCGCAGCAATTTGGGATCCGACCCCGCCAGAGGCAAAAATCTTCATCGATGCCTTCAAGATTTCCGAGAAT
>JABIRP010000361.1 GCA_018699735.1 Rhodospirillaceae bacterium
CATGTGCCCCCGCCAATTTTGCCAATTCCACGGCTGCCAACCCGACACCGCCGGAAGCGCCGGTGACCAACACGCGGTCGTTGGATCCAACGTCGGCACGGCTCAGGAGATTGAATGCGGTACCGTGTGCGCAGGGAAGCGCGGCGAGCTCTACATCGCTCAGAGGGGCGGTACTGACATCGTAAAGCTGTGCCGCTGGAACTACGCAATATTGCGCAAAGGCGCCATCGTACTCAGAGCCGAGGACACGCACGCCGGTCGGTGCGTCCGCTGTTGGATTGGGTTGATTGGTCGGACAGATAACCCGCATGCCAATGACGAGATTCTCGACGCGCTCCCCAATGGCGACCACTTCGCCGCAGAGGTCGGCGCCTTGGATCCGTGGGAATGATAGCGCGCCCGACCATCCTCCCGCATCGACATCCGCGTCGGGGGATACATCTTCTGTGCTCTCGGTGATGTCTCTGGAGTACCATCCGATCCGCGTGTTGATATCGGTGTTGTTGACCCCGGCCGCCGAGACCCTGAGCAAGGCTTGATCTGGGCCTGGATGGGGTGTCGGAATTGCGTCGTTCCAAACGAGCTTCTCCGGTCCGCCATGACCGATAAGTTGCACGCCCTGCATGGTTTTGGGTATGGGCATTTGATCCTCTCGATTAGGCTGCTGGCAGTCGGTCGCGGTCGTGCGGTTGGTCGAGTGTGAAAGCTGGGCCGGTCGGGATGATGCCGAACGGATTGATCGCTAGGTGACTGCCGTAATAATGCGCCTTGGTCTTTGGAATATCGACGGTCTCGGCGATGCCCGGGAATTGGTAGAGCTCACGGGTATAATTTGAGAGATTGGGGAAGTCGGCAATCCTTTGCCGATTGCATTTGAAATGTCCGACGTAGACCGCATCGAACCGGACCAGGGTCGCGAAGATGCGCCAGTCGGCCTCGGTAAGTCTTGGGCCGCATAGATAGCGGTTCTCCGAGAGTGTCGCCTCGACGGTATCGAGGGCGCGGAACAGATTGTCGAAGTTTTCCTCGTAGGCGTCCTGGGTCGTGGCAAACCCGCATTTGTAGACACCGTTGTTGATGTTTTCGTAGACCAGCGTATTCGCCGCATCGATCTTTGGCCGCAAATCCTCGGGATAGAGGTCCGCAACCTCTCGGGTCGCCAGATCGTTGAAGCCGGTATTCAGGGTCCGAACAATATCGGCCGACTCGTTGCAAACGATGGTTTCGCGCTCCTTGTCCCACAAGACCGGGACCGAGCACCGCCCGCTGTAATCGGACTTCGCCTTACCGTAGACATGGTACATATAGTTGGCACCGGTCAGCGGGTCGCCGTCGGCGGCAAATTCCCACCCATTGTCGAGCATCAAGGGTTCGACGAAACCTACGGAGATAACATCCTCCAAGCCCTTCAACGCCCGTAGGATCAATGTCCGGTGCGCCCAGGGGCAGGCGTGCGCCGCATAGAGGTGATAGCGCCCGGCCTCGGCCTGAAATCCGGATGAACCGTCTGCCGTCACTGTGTCTCGGAATTGCGTTTGCGGGCGAATGTAGCGGCCGTTTCGATTGCGTTTGGCGAAGTCCAGATCGACCCATTCGCCATTTTCCATGATGCCCACGGCGTGCTCCGAATTGGTTTAAACTTGGATGAATCTTGGCCAACCACTAGGTTGATAGTGATTGAATAAGACAATAGTTTCTATGCGCAATTTGGGTGCGCAATGAATTGACTGCCAGGTCTATGGCGTGTCTAGTCGCGGGCAGCATCCTCGGGATCTACCATTTCTAAAACGTGTTAGGTTGGTGGAGATGGGATGGCACCTGAGGGATCTTCAGGCAAAAACGAACCGTTAAATTGGAAGGACAGGGTCATGAGGCAATTAGATCGACTGTTGATGACGAGCGCGATCGCCGTTGTCAGCGCCGTAGCGCTCTCCAGCGCTGCTACGCATGCGGCCGATAAACCGGCAATCGAAGTGATCACCCATGCGGGCGCTGGTGGCGGCACGGATGTCAACTCGCGCATGATGATGCTGCGCAGCCGTCGAACACTGAAGCAGGATATGGTCGTCGTGAACAAGCGTGGCGGCGGCGGTGCTGCAGCCATGAACTACTTCATGAGCCGTCCAGCGGATGGCAACACGATATTGACCTTCACGGTTGGTCACGCCATCACCATGGGGAAGGGCAAAACCAAGCTTAAGCTTGAGGATATGGCTCCGATTTCGCGTGGTACAAATGACCCGCAGATCTTGATGGTTAACTGCAAGACCAGTCCCTACAAGACGCCGGAAGACTTCGTGGCCGGCATGAAAAAGGGCGACAAGTTGAAATTCGGTGGCACCCAGATCGGGACCATCGATCACATCACGGTGTTCCTCTGGGCCAAGCGCCTCGGCGTACCGATGCCGACCTATATTCCGTTCAAGGGCGGCGGAGAATTGGCGACGCAGCTGGTCGCGGGTTCGGTTGACGTTGGAACGCTCAATCTGTCGGAAGCTGCAGCCCCGGTCGAAGCGGGTGATATCTGCCCACTGGTGATTCTCGGCGTAGCCGGCATGGGTCCGATCCCGAAGGCCAAAACGGCGAAGTCCTTGGGGGTCGATCTCGTGCTCTCTACAACCCGCGGGTTCGTCACACATGCCGGTGTGGATGCGGCCCGGCGTGCCGAGCTTGAAAAGGGTATTCAGAAAGCCATGAAGCACTCGATGTATCAGGCTTATCTCGCGAACTCAGGTCTCGACGCGACGTCGCCTCAGACATCAGGGCCATGGGGTGAGCAGATCAAGGCCATGGTCAGCGAATTTGGCCCGGCGTTGAAGGAAATGGGCTTGGTTAAGTAGGCCGCGCGTCAAACCAAGGAAACGGTGCTTCCTTCGGGAAGCACCGTTCGTACCTGCCATGCAGTTTCTTATTATACCCGGGAGTATCACGGCCTTTTCGGTTGCTGTGATCTGGGCTGCCCTACAGCTCGATGTGTCGCCGCCGATGGTCGTCGGCGACAGCCTGCAACCGCGGGTCTTTCCGATATTCCTGATGATCATCAATATCGGCTTGGCGGTGTTTCTTGCCATTCAGTACCGGAAGTCACCGCCTAAGACCAACCCACGCGAAGCGCTTCAAACCTGGGGTACGATGGCGCTCTTTGTGGTCTTCTATTTTTTCACGGTCTATCTCGACATGATGATTGCGATCGCGGTGGTCATGTTTGCGATGTGCCTGATGTGGGGCGAGCGACGGATACACGTTGCGGGTGCTGTGGCCTTTGTCACGCCAGTCACGATTTTCTTTTTGTTCGACCTGGTTTTGCGGGTTCGCTTTCCGCGCGGCCTTTTGACCAACTGGTATTACGGGTAGGCGGCAAGCCATGATCGAAGCGCTACAGGCGATGGGATCGGTGGTTTTAGACCCCTATCTCATCTTTTTGATCCTGATGACCACTATTCTGGGCGTGGTCATCGGCGTGCTTCCGGGGCTTGGAGCCACAACCGGTGCCGCCCTGTTGTTGCCGTTCACCTTGACCATGGAGCCGGTACACGCGATCGCGGTGCTGGCAACGATCTATGTGTCGGCGACTTTTGCTGGCTCGATCACCGCAATATTGATCAATACGCCCGGGACCTCGGCTGCCGCCGCAACGACCTTTGACGGGTATCCGCTGGCGCAGCGCGGCGAGGCGGGTCGCGCTTTGGGGATTGCCGTGGTCTCGAGCACGGTTGGCGGCGTGTTTTCCGTGATCGTGCTGTGCATCGCCGCGCCTATGCTGGCGCGGGTCGCCTACGAGTTTCGCCCGCCCGAGTATTTCGCTCTGACCCTCTTTGGCCTCTCAATGCTTGCCACGATCAGCGCTGGTGGCACGCTCCGGAATTTGATTGGCGGTGTTTTTGGCGTGTGGCTGGCGACGATCGGTGCTGAGCCCACCACCGGGATCGAGCGCTTCATGTTTGGCAACTATGAGCTCTACGAAGGCTTGGCCTTCGTGCCGGTATTTATCGGGCTGTTCGCCATGTCGGAATTGCTCGTGCAGTCGAGGCGGATCAACCAGGTCGTCGACACGATCGCCCTGAAGGCGGTGAAGCTACCCTCACGGGATGACTATAAACGGATCTGGAAGACCGTGCTCCGGTCTTGCGGGATTGGCACTTTCATCGGCGTGCTCCCGGCCGAAGGCGCGACCGTTGCCTCTATGATCGGTTACGCCGAGGCGCGAAGGTGGTCGAAGAACAAGGACGAGTTCGGAAAAGGTTCCATTGAGGGGATCGCCGGTGCCGAGGCGGCCAACAATGCGGCGACGGGTGGCGCCATGGTGCCGACGATGGTGCTCGGTATTCCCGGCAGCGGGACGACGGCCGTCATCCTCGTCGGCCTGATGGTGCATGGTCTGCGCCCCGGCCCCTATCTGTTCACCGAGCAAGTCGACAAGGTCTACCAGATCTTCGGCGCCATGCTGCTGGCCAATCTGATGTTCATGGCCATGGGGTTGTACGCGTCCAAACTGTTCGCACGGATTTCGCTGGTTCCCTTGCAAATTCTTTGGCCGATTGTCTTCGCGCTCGCCGTGATCGGTGCCTACGCGCTTAGCTCGTCGCTCCTGGATGTGTGGATCGTGCTGATCTTTGGTGTGGTCGGCTTTGTTGCTCGGCGTCATGGGTTCGCCGTGGCGCCTATCGCGGTTGGTCTGATCTTGGGCGAGATGGTCGAGACCAACTTCCAGAACTCCCTCAAGATGTTCGAGGGTGATTGGTGGTTGATCGCGACCCAACCCCTGGCCGCTCTGTTCCTGGTATTCGCATTCCTGGGGCTTTTTGGACCGGTAATTCTTCGATCGATCGTCAAAAAGCGCAACTGATGTGAAATTGAGCGGCAAGCCGACAAGCCCGATCACCTCGGCGGATATGGATGTTTGCTATCCGATTTATGAGGGTCCACTAACCTTGCTTTGGATTGTCCGCCAAACCACCTCACTCGTTGCCGGCATCTGGATATGGTCGATCCCCAAGGGCGACAGCGCATCTATCACGGCGTTGACGATGGTTGGTGGCGCACCGATGCATCCGGCTTGCCCCGTGCCCTTGACCCCGAGCAGATTGGCGCTGGTCGGCTCTCCAGATAGAACAATATCGAAGAACGGAATATCGGCCGCGCGCGGTACGGCATAGTCCATTAACGAGCCGGTGAGTAGCTGACCTGAGTCCTGGTCGTAAACAATGCGCTCGCCAAGCGCCTGACCGATGCCCTGAACCAACCCGCCATGGACCTGTCCCTCGGCCAGCATTGGGTTGAGGATATGGCCGTAATCATCCACGGCGGTGTAGCGCAAGAGGTTGACCTCACCGGTATCCGGATCGATCTCAACCTCGGCGATCTGGCAGCCGCCAGGGAATGTGAAGGGCGCATCCTCTCGGAATACGGTGGTATCGAGCGTCTCCCCGTCCATGGTCTTCGCCGCTTCAGCAACCTCAGATAATCCGATGGATCTGGCGCTTCCCTCGACGGTGAACTGACCATCGGAATATCCAACCTGACCTGAAATGACCTGCAGCAGCTGAGCCGCCACGGTCTTGCCCTTCTCGATGACCTGATCGATGGCCAAAGCTAGGGTGCCGCCGCCCATATGCATCGACCGAGCGCCCCCGTGACCGGAACCGGTACGGGTTCTGCGCGTATCCGCCTGAACGTAACGAAACGCATCAAGCGGTAATCCCAACCGTGCGCTGGCGATTTCTGCAAAAGTTGTCTCATGACCCTGCCCATTGGACTCGGTTCCGGTAATGATCTCGATTGCGCCGTCATCGGCGAACTGGACGCGCACTTCTTCCTGCGGCGCCCCTCTGGCGCTCTCAAGAAAACAGGCGACACCAAGCCCCCGGAGTTTGCCGGCAGATTTCGCCGTTGCCCGTCGCGCCTCGAAGCTGTCGCGCTTGGCGCGCTTGGCGGCAGTCTGGATATTCTCCTTGTAGCGGCCACAGTCGAGCGTCGCGCCCAGGGCTTTTTCGTATGGAAACTGGTCCACGACATTGTGTAATCGAAGTTCAACTGGGTCAAAACCGCAGCGCCGGGCGGCAGCATCGATCAGGCGCTCAATAATGAAATTCGCCTCTGGCTTTCCAGCCCCTCTATAGGCGTCCACGGGCGTGGTGTTGGTATAGACCCCCCGGCTTTGCATGAAGATCTCGGGGATCACATAGATCCCGCCCATCGCCGTCGATGCAGCATTGGTCGCGGCATTTGGCCCGCCGCCCGATGCATAGGCACCAAGGTCAGAAATCAAGTCGACTTCGAGGGCCAGGAACTTTCCGTTCGCATCCAGTGCGAGGCGCGCGGTTGTATCGATAGCGCGGCCGTGGATGGAGCCTGATAAATCCTCGCCCGCTTCCGCCACCCATTTGACCGGGGCGCCCAACCGCCGCGCCGCCCATAACACCAGAATCCATTCTGGGAACAGGAAGTTCTTCAACCCGAAACCGCCACCAACATCGTCTGCAAAGAGATCGATTTGATCGACTGGGATCTGGAAGACCGACACCGCCATTGGGTCTCTGATGCCGTGCAGCCCCTGGCCGGTGAGTTCCAGAGTGAATTGCCCGGTATCGGGATCGAACTCACCAATGCCGGCCCGGGGCTCCGTCGGCAAGGCCGAAACCCGATTGTTGATCAGTTCCAGCTCGACGATATGGGCCGCGTCTGCCATCGCGCGCTCAGCGGCGTCCTGATTGCCTTTGCGAAACCGGTAGGCGACATTGCCAGCCGCCTCGGGCCAAATCTCTGGTGCACCCGGAGCCAGGGACGTCGCACTACTGACAGAAAAGGCCAGGGCCTCGTAATCTACATCGACCATTTCGGCCGCTTCTGTCGCCGCCATCTCGGTCTTTGCCACGACAAAGGCGACCGGGTCACCGACGTGACGAACCCGGTCCCGGGCCAATGCGTATCTGGGCGGGACAATGATCGGAGCGTCTGTTGCGGCCTGCACCCCGCAAGGAAGGACGCCAAGGCCATCCGCCGCGAGGTCCGCTTCTGTCCAGACACCGAGAACGCCCTCCACCTCGCTCGCAGGTCCAGTGTCGATTTTGAGGATCGTGGCGTGAGCATGCTCAGAGCGCACGACCTTTGCGTAGACTTGACCGGGGCGATTGTGGTCGGCGGTGTAATTGCCTTGACCGGTCAGAAAGCGGGTATCTTCCAAGCGGCCCAAAAGGCCTGACTGATGCTGCGATGTCACGGGGCGGTTCTTTCTTTCAACGAAATTGTACCCTCCCACCTTGAGCTATGTATGCACGTGAGGAAAGCGGAACCTGCACCGGAAAACCAGTTCGCGGGGCTTTCGAAGTTGTGGCTCGATTCGGTGGCCTATTATGGACCATACTTCGATTTCAAAACTGATCCCCTGACAGGAACTCCGCTATGACGACACCTGCCCCCCAGCGCCCGCCGTATGCCACTCAAAACGGAAAGGTGGTTCCCTTCGAGGAGGCAAAGGTCTCCATAATGGCCCCAGGACTGACCTTTGCCGCTGCTGTGTTCGAGGGGCTCCGGGCTTATTGGAACGAGGAGACCGAACAGCTCAGCGTGTTTCGCGCGCCCGAGCATTTGGAACGCCTCAATTTCTCGATGTCGATGATCGAGCTGGACAATCCACCCTCGGCCGAAGAGTTCACGGCGCAGATGGTGGAGTTGCTGCGGGCCTGCGCCTATCGCGAGGATACCTACATTCGCATCCAGGCCTATGTCGATGATTGGGGTGATATGTTGGCAACCGGGCCAGTGGGTAGCTCAATCATCTGTCGGCAACGCGCGCGGGTTCCGGCGTTCGAGGAAGGGCGCCACTTCGGGGTCAGCAGCTGGCGGCGGAACGCGGATGACGCCAGTCCGCCGCGCATCAAGGCGACCGCGAACTATCTGAACAGCCGCCTCGCCGGTCTTGAGGCAAAGCGCTCGGGCTATGGCGGCGCGATCATTCTCAATCGCGACGGAAGTCTGAGCGAAGGCCCTGGCGGATGCATCTTCATTCGCCGCGGCGACAGCTTGGTCACGCCTCCGGTCAGTGCGGGGATTCTGGAAAGCGTCACACGCTACACAATGATCGACCTTGCCAGAGAGGCGGGCATCGAGGTTACCGAGCGCGATATCGGCCGAACCGAACTGCATCTCGCTGCAGAGGCTTTTTACTGCGGTACCGGCCAGGAGATGGTTCCCATCCTTAGCGTCGACGGAAAATCCATGGGAGATGGGGCCGGCGCCGGCGCGCCTGGCAAGGTCACGCGACAGCTACAGAAGCGCTACGACGACGTCATTCGCGGCCGCGATGAGCG
>JABIRP010000049.1 GCA_018699735.1 Rhodospirillaceae bacterium
GAACCCATTGGAAACCGCCCTCGGCCAGAGACCAATCCAGCCCGCGCACCAGATAATCGACCCAATAGATCGAATGCGGTACCAGACCGAGGGAAAAGCATGCCTGGGCCAAAACCAGCAGGATGCCGGAGCGGCCGGCCTTGGCCGCATGGGGTGCCGGCTCCGCCGGCACCAGAAGTGGCGGCGCCCCGTGCCAACCCCAAAACCCCAGCAGCAATCCTAGAAAGCCGATTGCCGCCGTACCGCTCCAAGCCCAAGCCAGGCCTTGTGCCAACAACCATGGCAACCCGGCCGCCGACAAGAATATCCCCACACCAACACCCGTGAAGGCGATTGACGTCGCGAGCCCCATCCGCCCAGGAGGCGCCAGGCGCGTGACGTAGGAAATCGCGAGGATCATCATGAGCGCCACCACGATCCCAACCAGGCCGCGCCAAAATGCGAGCCAGAGAAAGCCGAAGGGCACGGCACTGGCGGCAAGACAGACAACGGCGACGACGAGACAGAGACGCAACAAAACCGAAGGTTCCACGCGACGCCAAAGCACCGGCGCCGCGAGACCACCAAAAATGTATCCAGCAAGATTGGCGGCGCCCACCATACCAGCCTCGGCGGAGGTCAAGGCGCCACTTTCGATCAATGCCGGCATCATCGGCGGATACGAGAATCGGCCCAGGCCCATGCCGACCAGCAACGTCGCCTGCGCCCCAAACGCGACCCGCACCCAGGGCTGGATTGTTCGCTCGGTCATGTGAAAGTGCTGACCAAACGCATCACCACGCGGTCATCCCGCCATCAACCGTAAGCATCGACCCCGTGGCAAAAGAAGAGTCATCGCTGGCGAGAAACAGGATGGCATTGGCAATCTCGGATGGATGCGCGGTGCGATCCATCGGTGCCCGGGCCTCCAGGGCACGCTTGAAGGCGGTTGGATCCGGCACCGTCGCCATCATGCGTTCGAAGTAACTCGACCAGGTCACCCCAGGAGCGACGCAATTGACCCGGATATTATCGCCCACATGGTCGAGCGCCATGGCCTTGGTCAAGGCCGCCACCCCGCCCTTGGAGGCAACATAGGCCGCCCGATCCTGGATCCCGACCGTGGCAACATTGGACGCGGTGTTGACGATCACGCCACCGCCCTGGTCCCGCATCACCGGGATGGCATGGCGAGAGCAAAGAAACACGCTCTTCAGATTAAGGCCAATCAAGCCGTCCCAAGCCTCTTCTGAGGTAGTCTCGACCGTCCCCAGGATGCCGGCACCGGCATTATTGACCAAAATATCGAGCCGCCCGAACAGTTCGACGGCACGGAGAACCATGGCTTTGGTTTCGTCGTTGTTGCGGACATCGACGCACATCGCACGCGCCGCATCGCCGATCCGACCAGTGACGGCTGATACGGCCGCCTCGTCGATATCCGCCAGCAGCACCCGCGCGCCCTCGGTCGCGAACAGCTCGGCGGTAGCAGCGCCAATGCCCGCGCCGGCGCCTGTTACGATCGCGGTCTTGCCTTGCAGTCGCATGTTATCCCCCAAAATTTTGGTCAATCGAGACGACCTTCACGCCTGGGTGTCACCAGATACAAACGGTCCTCGGCGATTTCGATCTCGACCGGTAACCGGGTTATCACGTCGCCATCGGTCTGGACCGGATAAATTCCTCCAGGATCGTCTTCGACCCGAATTTCGATCCGCCGGCCAGTGAGAATTTCGAAATCCCGCATACCCGATAAACGCTCAAGAAACATACCGATCATATAGCGGGTGGCGGCGATGCGGCCGGGGGTGGTGAAAAGGCAGGCATGCAGGATCGGCTCACGAATGCTTGCTCCGGGGGCACAGATGAAGGGTCCGCCATAGTGGCTCGCGTTGCAGATCACGGCCGAGGCCACCTCGCGTTCGACCCCGTCGACAGTAATCCGATAGCGCCGCGAGCGGTAAGCGAGCCAGCGCTCGATCGTCGTCAGGACATAGGCACCCTGGCGGATATAACGTTTCAATGGCCGGCTGATGCGGTCGCAGACCTCAGCGTCAATGCCGATACCGGCCATCAACAGAAATAACCGCCCGTTCGCCCGCCCCATCGCGGTCGACAGCGCCGGCGCGTCAGCGATGATATCGGCGAGTAGGACTGGGTCCTGCGGCAAGCCGAGTTCCAAGGCCAGCACATTGGCCGATCCGAGCGGCAGGAAGGCGACTGGAAGGTCGGAGCCTGCAAGCCCATTAATCGCATCATTCATGGTGCCATCGCCGCCAGCCACTACCAGCCGGTCCGGTCCGGTTCCTTCGGAATGGGCGTTGGCAGCGTCTTGCGCGTGGCGCAGTGCACCGCCAGGCGATGCGACCAGCAGGATGGTGACAATAATTCCCTTGCCGGTCAGGGCATCGACGACAAGCGTCAGCTTTCGCCGTCGGCGCCAACCTCGGGCATTGCTGATGAGCCAGATTGTCTTGGTTGTCACGACTTAACCAGGGTCAGGAACTCGGCATAACGCCCACCGATGGTCCGGGTCTCCAGGTGCCCCGCACCCTCCTCGGCCTTGCGGCGGAACCAGGCGGAGACCTCCGGGCGGTGCTCAACATGAAACAGCGAGAGCCACCAAAACAGGAACTTTCGAAACCAGCCGGGCAGAGCGCCCTGGTCGCCGAAATCGACCACGTGCAACGTGCCGCCCGGGCGCAATTGGGCGAGCGCGTTGTCCAATGCATCTTCCGGGCCCGGAATTATCGAAAGCGTGTAGGAAAATAGGACCCGGTCGAACGGTCGATCGAGGCTAAAATCGCCCGGTGTGAAGGTTTGCGCATAGGTCTGGATCAGCGGCACGCGATCTCTAAGCCCGGCGACCGCCAGTTTCGCATTCGCGGTTTCGACCATCACGCTGGCGGCATCGAGCCCGAAGAACCGTGTTTCGGGATAGCGCTTGGCCAACCTGATCAGATTTCGCGCCGTACCGCATCCGACCTCGACTGCTATTTCACCTGGCTGCGCATCCATTCGGTCGATCAGTTGATCCCGGCCAAAAAGATAGTATTTGCGGGTTAAGTCATAAAAATGGCGCTGCATCCGGTACATCCGGTCCATCGCCATACCAATTTCGTCACTCATCGGTTCCTCAATCCTTCAAGACATAAAGGTGGAACCCACCATAGATCGCCGAGCGGTCTCTAGCATGCCAGGCTAAGCTGCGCTCACGGTCGTACTGCCAGCGCTCCAGAACATCCACTGGCAACCGTCCGGGTAGGATGCTCTCGGCCCCGGCTGTGCGAAAGACGACGCGGGCACCGGGTGCTGCGGTGCGGTGGATCTCTGCCCAAAGCGCGACAAGTTGTCTGTCATCCATCCAGTCTTGGGCATCGAGTAGAACGAACCGATCGATCGAGCCGGCCGGCTCTCCCATCAATCGGTCAGTCAGGTTCGCTCGCTGGATTTCGATCCGGCCAATTCTCTGCTGCAGGGTTTCAAAATTTTCTTGCCTGAGATAGCGCGGCACCGCATGTCGGGCGCTTGTATCGTAGCGCCGCGCGAACGCCTGCCAGGCGAAATAATTGTCTGTCAGCGGAAAATCGCAGGCAAGCTTGCGAAGCCTTTCGCGCAGTAGTCCAGCCATATCGCCCCGAGCGTCTTCGGACAGCTCATCAAACTGCGCCGGCGGAATGCCGAGGCCGTAGAGCGAGACCGGCCGGCGACAGAGCCAACGCACCAAACCGCGATCGAATACCGGCGCCAAAGTTTCCTCGAACACACGGCGCTGTTCATCCAGATCACGCGCTTTCGTCATTCGCCTCGGGTCAGCACCATGCAGACGCGAAACGAGATGGACCAGACCGATGAATCGACCGAGCAAACCGTGACGATAGAGATCGCGTTCAAGCAGGCCAATCCGCCGCCCGCGCCAGGTCCGTGTTTCCCAATATGCCCGCGTTTCATCATCCAGAGCGGAAGCCAGATAGCGGTCATAGAGTGCGATATTTCCCGGCCGATCCGCCTCTCCAAAGAGTTGGAACAAGGTCTCATGATCCGGTAATTCACGAAAAGCGGCATGCTTCAATCGATTAAGGGCCACGTGGTGCGGGTTCAGATCGACCGTCAAGACCTCGCCGGCGTCCTCGGTGAGATAGGCCAATGCATTGCAGCCACCCGACGCGATTGTCGCGACCCGCATTCCAGCAAGTGGCGCCAGTGCCTCAATATCGATCTCTGGGTCTTCCCAGATTTGTGGGTAGACCAAGCCGGAAAACGCAAACGCGAAGGCGCGCTCCTGCAATCCGCGACGTGAGAAAGGTGGTGCGCGTACCGCGGCTGATTTTACGAGATTGGCTTCCGCCATGTTCAATTGTCCCCAGGGCACATGCCGCCACGCGGCTCAATACCGGTACCGATACCAATTCTAAACAGGCAGAGGCTGAGCATCAAACCACCGTGTTATCGCTCGGTCGCTCTCGAACGATCATACGCTGCCATGAACCGTGGGGCGGCCGCCCGCAATCGAGCCTCATCCACCCGTCCACTGCGTTGCATATAGTCGAACGCGAAGGTGTAGGGCGGGATTGCCATTTTTTCTGCGATACTCTCATACCATTTTGCGCTCCCAAGTGCTGCCGACGTCAATTTATCGACGATCGGGCGACGGGTGGCCTCATAGTGCGCCAAAGCCGCGGACACATTCGGGCCAACAGCTTCAAAGGCTCGGAAAAGAGCGATTGCATCTTCCAATGCCAGTCGCGTGCCGGACCCGATCGAGAAATGCGCGGTTCTAAGCGCGTCTCCAATCAGCACCTGATTGCCGTGCCACCAGTGCCGGTTCTCAACCAGTGGGAACTGGCGCCAAATCGAGCGGTTCGAGATCAGAGAATGCCCGTCAAGGTCGGGCGCGAAAACGCCCTCGCAATAGGTTCGGCTCTCGGCATCCGTCATGCCCGCAAACCCTACCTTGGCGAAGGTGGCAGCATCGCATTCAACGATGAAGGTGCTCATTGTCGGGCTATATCGATAGTGATGGGCGACAAAACTTCCGGCAACGGTCTGGCGGAAAGTTAGAGTGAGAGTGTCGAACAGTTTGGTCGTGCCGTACCAGGCGAAACGATTGGTTAAATGCTCGATCTTTGGGCCGAAACTCGGGGCATATTCATCGCGCAGTATTGAGTTCACGCCATCGGCGATAACGACAAGATCTGACGAGCCGAGATCGGAGGCCGATGCGAATTCCTGATTGAAACTCAGCTCGACACCGACGTCCTCGCAGAATGCCCGCAGGATCTGTAACAACCGCAGCCGGCCGATGCCAGAAAAGCCGTTGCCATCAATTGGCATCCGCACATCGCGGTGGACGATGACAATGTCCTGCCAGATCTCTAGTTCTCTTTCGATCGCAGCGTAGGACTGTGGATCGGCCTCACCGAGATACCCAAGGGCAGCTTCCGAGAAGACAACGCCGAAGCCGAACGTCGCGTCCGGCCCGTCGCGATCAATCACCCGGATCCTGTGGGACGGATCCGCGCGCTTCATCAGCAGGGCCAGATAAAGTCCGGCTGGACCGCCCCCTGCCACCACAATGTCCAATGAATTCACCCGTTCCGGCCGAGTTTACAGTGACGCTAATCGTTCCGATCAGACTACACCGGCAACGGCGATAATATCACCATGCGATCAAGGGCCGTGAATCTTATAGGCCAGCGGGTTTTCAAGATAATCATCGAACTCACGGCAATACAGCCGGATGAAATAGCGTCCATCGTCGGTTACGCGAATTCCGTCCTGATCAATCTCTATCATTCCCATATCCTGATAGCGCTTCAAACGTTCGAGCGTCGGTCCGAAAGTCGCGCGAAAATCAATTCCGTACCGGCTCTCGATCTCCGAAAAAACAAGCTCGCGACGACACTGCAACGAGAACATGCAGTCCCGCCTCGCAACATTCATCAAATCCAGAGTGAAGCTCTTGAAGATCGGAAACTCATTGGCTTCCACGCGCGCTCTATATTGCTTCAGATCGTATACACTTTGGAAATAATGTGGCCCGAATGCGTGGGTTGTGGTCGGCCCGACGCCAATGGTGTACTCGGCGCGGCCGGTCGACGATCCACCAAAGTTACGACCAACCTGACCTTCCAAAGATGCCTTGGCGAGCGCGTCTTGCGGTTTGGCGAAATGATCGATCCCAACCCACTGATAGCCACCCTCGTGCATCAGACCACGTGCGCCATCTTCAAACATTCCCGGCATCAGTTCCGGGGCAGGCAACTCCGATGCATCGATCATACGGATATGTTTACGCACATCCGGCACATGGGCATATCGGATCATCGCAACTCTTTCCGGAGCCAGCGAATTCGTCAATTCCACGGTCCGTCGAAAGGTCTCAGGTGTTTGCCCTGGAAGTCCGAACAAGAGATCAAAATTCACACCGGCAAATAGGGACCTGGTTTTAGTATCTAGTAAATTTTCCACCATCTCAAAGGGCTGGACCCGATTGATCTTGCCTTGGACACTGGGGTCGAAATCCTGCACGCCGAACGAGATCCGATTGACGCCGAGGGAGGCATAATATTCCATGTCCGCGTGATCGACCGTTCTTGGATCGATCTCCATGGCAAACTCTGCCAATTGCTCAACATCAACAATCGATCGAACGCGCTCGATCACGCTTTTGAGCTGAGCATGATCGAGGTGAGACGGCGTGCCTCCTCCGAGATGCACCTCACGGAAATTTGGACGCATACCGATCTGGTCGAAAAATCGCTCCAGATTCTCGAGTTCCAAATTCAAAGTGTTTACGAAGGCTTGGATTCGCTCCCGATTGTTCGAGATGTGGATATTACAGAAACAGTACCAGCAAAGTTTCGCACAATATGGGATATGGAGATAAAGAAAGAGCGGTGCATCAGAGTTCTCCTGAAGAAACTCTCGAAGCGCTGCGCGATAATCCTGATCCGTACCACCCTCTCGCCATTCGCTTAAGCTTGGATAGCTGCTGTAATACGGGCCCGGCTCATTAAACAACTGAACCATTTGGCCATCATCGAACAAATGCTGGGAACCGCGGCTGCCCGGACTGGAGTCCAGACTCATCGTCGCTTCCAGAATATTTTCACCTAAAACACTCATCCACAGTACCTAGTAGCGATTTCTTGCGCCCAGAGACCTGACTCTCAATTCAAAGGTCATCAATTCTACGTCGTGATATAGGCGTTTCCACCTTGAATTCCATTCAGAGACCTATATCAAATATTGCGAACTCGATACAGCTAGTATCGTTTCGCCCTACGTCGACGCAATCCCCATGCCACTGACCAGTACAATTCCGATCACAATTTGACTTGGCCGATTTGCCTTTGACCAATAGTCGCTAGGTATTATGGGTGAACGAAACTGAACACTGGCGTCAACACCGACACCATGAGGTTAAACCAATATGCAAGCCATCGACCTACTTCTGACGAGACGATCGGTAAAGCCGCAAGATTTGATCGAGCCTGCTCCTGACGGGGTCGATCTCGACCGCATTCTGGAGGCTGGCATCCGAGTTCCGGATCACGGCAAGCTTTCGCCCTGGCGGGTCCAGGTGATCCGTCGGCAAGGCCAGGATGTTCTGGGCGATCTATACGCACAGCTCTTTGTCAAAGAACATGGTGAGCGTGCAAGTCAGGCCCAAATCGAGGCCGAGCGCCAACGTCCCAAGCGCTCTCCACTACTGCTCGCCGTGACAGCGCATCCAGAACGAGAGCACCCAATTCCTGTACTTGAACAGCATCACTCGAACGGTGCGATGTGCATGAACATCCTCAACGCCGCACATGCACTCGGGTATGCCGGTAATTGGGTTACTGGGTGGGCGTCGCGACATCCCGCAGTAAAGCAGGCACTCGGTCACGATGAAGAGACCGAGATCGTTGGCTTCATTCATCTCGGCACCGCAAAAGAAGCGCCTGAGCAGCGCCCCCGCCCAGACGTCGCTGAAATTGCGAGCGAATGGACGGGACAGGCTTGAGATTCCGACACTAGTCTCGGCTTAAGATTTCACAGCGGAAAACACGATCGCCTGGAGCGGGATCCTCGTCGGCGAGGCTCCGAATTCCGTTTCATAGGCTTGCGCCAGTGCCAAGATCACCATCTCTGGATCAATATCAGGGTTTTGCTTGATCTGCAGAATTCCGGGATTGCCCTCGACGAAGCCGCGAGCCGGAGACGAAGTATCGGGTCTTTCTATGATATCGGTGACCAAGTCATGCCGCACATCGGACAAGCCGACCTCGGCGATCAACGCCTTGATCAGGTCGATGTCCGCATACCCGAAAGGGACTGATAGATAATCCGGCGGATCGTTTTCAAAAAACCCACCAATAGTCTCCAGCGCAATCCCGGCACATCGATTGACCGCCAATGTATCCCAAACATTGAACAGAAGCTTACCGCCTGGTTTCAACACCCGTGCCATCTCGGCCAGGCCCTTCTGCTTGTCCGGGAAGAACATGATCCCGAATTGACAAACCACCGCATCGAAGCTCGTATCTTCAAAAGGCAGATCCATCGCATCCGCCTGACGCCAGGAAACACCGGGCAGCGCGCCACGTTTAGTCCGAGCGTAGTCCAGCATCGCGTCGTTCAGATCCGTTGCTAGGATCTCGCTACCGGGAGCGAGCGAACGCCAGAAGCGTTCCGTCGAAATTCCGGTGCCGGCGGCTATCTCCAGCACCTTGCCTCCGTTCGGCATCATTTCGGACAATCGTCCCGCCATATCGGTGGCAGTAAACTCAAACAAAAGCGGGCCGAGATGAGTGTCATACATATCTGGGATGGAGCCAACGAATTGGCTATGGGTCGAACCGATCGGCGAGCTGGCTTCATGTGTATCGATTGACATTTGTTACTCCTGAGATTGTCATTACCATCACCGACTGATTATCCGTGGAGCCTGTGACCGGCCCATAAATCGAACAGCGTCTGGACGCTCCGGGCCGTGAAAAATTCGTGAAATTCGACGGATCGACTAATAATTCGAAATCGTCGCCAAGGCGTAATGCGGAAAGTCGCCAAGGCGTAATGCGGAAAGTTGCCAAGGCGTAATGCGGAAAGTTGCCAAGGCGTAATGCGGAAAGTTGGACGAGAGTGGCGATTCTTAGACTTGAACTTTTCGGCGGATTCACGCTTTCGGACGACGAAGGCCACGAGGTCACGATTACATCGCGCAAGGCGCGGGCGCTGTTTGCCTATCTGGCGCTTGCGCGAGAACCATCGGTGACACGAAACAAGCTGGCATCGCTTTTGTGGGCTGATCGGGGTGAAGAACAGGCGCAGGCCAGTCTCCGTCAGACACTCTCGAGTTTGCGCCGTGTACTCGGCAAATCAGGTGCGGAAATTCTTCGGGTCAGCGGCGGGTCCCTTTCGATCTCTCCACAGTCGCTGTCACTCGACGTTGTGGAATTCGAAGCCGGGATCATCGACACCGACGAGGAGACAAGGAACGCGGCGCTTGAGATCCATCAAGGCCCGCTTCTGGATGGCTTCGACGCTCGGTCGGAGCCTTTCGAAGACTGGCTCCAGATGGAACGCTCCCATCTAACGGAACTCGCCATTCAATCCCTTCAGGCGCAAGTTGCATCAAAAGCATCGGCTGGTGATTTAGAGACAGCTCTTAGGGCTACCCGCAAACTCCTTAGTCTCGATCCTTTGCGAGAAGACATGCATCGTCAAGCGATGAGCCTGTTGCAATCGTTGGGTCGACGGAACGAAAGCCTGAAACAATACCAAGATTGCCTATCTATTCTCGCCGCCGAGCTCAACATCGAGCCGGACGCCGAGACGAAGTCGCTGTACGACCAAATTCTCCGTCAACGCGATGCGATTGAGCGCAAAGCGCAACAACCGACCATCATTCCGCCGTCAACGACGCATCCCGTGCCTTTGGTACCAACAACAAAGCCGTCGATTGCGGTCTTGCCCTTCGAGAACCTGAGCGATGAAGCGGACCAACAATATTTTGCGGACGGGATCACCGAAGACATAATCACCGAATTGTCGCGGTTCCCGGGCTTGTTTGTGATCGCTCGGAATTCAACTTTCGCGTATCACCAACAAGGCGGATCAAGCGAGCGCGTACATCGCGACCTGGGGGTTCAATACGTTGTCGAGGGAAGTGTTCGAAAGGCCGGGCGTCGGATCCGAGTAACGGCGCAGCTGATCGAAGCCCTGACCGGCCGGCACGTTTGGGCCGAACGCTACGATCGCGATCTGGTCGATGTATTCGAACTTCAAGATGAATTGACCCGTGGCATCGTTGCAATCCTGCCAGGCCGGATTGAAATGCATGAGACCCAACGCGTAGTTCGAACGCCGCCGGAAGACATGGCGGCCTATGAGTTGTTGCTCGCCGGTAAAATCCGTCACCATCTCTTTACGCCGGAAGACAATCTTGCAGCGCTTGAGCTATTGGATCGGGCTATCAGTCTCGATGCAAGCTATGCCGCCGCCTGGGCCTGGAAGGCGTGCGTTCTCGGCCAGGCTCTCGCGCGCGGATTTCATTCCGAGCCGGGCACCTTATTCGAACAAGCGAAGGCGGCTGTCGAAAAAGCCGTGACTCTCGATGAGAACGAGGTCGAGGCGCACCGAATTTTGGCCGAGATTGCAATTCAGAGCCGTCGTCTCGACAACGCCACTCGACACAATGACAGGGCCCTCGCTCTCAATCCGAACGACCCGCGCCTGGTGGCGCAACGGGGTGAATTGCTCACATGGCTCGGTACCGCCGATCAGGGCGCAGACTGGATTGAAACGGCGATGCGCCTGGACCCGTATTCCTCTCCTATGTGGGCCCATCTACTGGGTTTGGCATTCCTGCAACTCGGCAGATATACAGAGGCCGTCGACGCTTATCAGAAAAGCGCACACCAAAAATTCGACCAACAAGCCAATCTGACAGGCTGCCTACATCACCTCGGCTTGACCGCAGAGGCCGAGGAACAAGGCGCTTCGGTCACCACACAAAATCCTGACTTCTCTGTCTCCATCTATATCGACGGCCTGCCATATAACAATGACGCAGATAGGAACCATCACCGAAATCTGTTGCAGGCAACATCGCTCCCAAAATAGGTGCAGCATCATTCTGAATACGATCGAGTCACCTAGACTCTCAAGAAATTCAACCAAGTAAGTCCTAATTCGGCATAACTTGCTTTCCGTCGCAATGGCTTCCAGTGGTATAGTGCGCGTGGCCAATGTGCGTGTGTGTGCGTGTACGTGTACATGGGCCTCATGCCCGAACCGACGCGGAGTCCTGCGTGCCGATTTTGCATCTTGCCGTTCTCGCCCTACTCCAGGGCATCACAGAATTTCTTCCTATCTCGTCCTCGGCGCATCTAATCCTGTTGCCTGTCGTGATGGATTGGCCGGATCAGGGCCGGGTTCTCGACGTGGCGGTACATGTCGGCACACTGCTCGCCGTGATGGTTTATGCGTGGCGCGACATCGGCACCATGCTGTCCGGCTTGTTTCGGATGCTGAAGGGGCGCGGGTCTCCGGGGCTCAGGCTATTTGGCCAATTGGTTCTGGCGACCATTCCGGTGGTCGTGGCTGGCTATCTGGTAGCGCGTTACGCCGGAGACGCGTTGCGGGACCCTAGAATTATCGCCTGGACGACGATCGGATTTGCTCTTCTGTTGTGGGTGGCCGATCGGATCGGCATGACCCTCAACCGGATCGAACACCTCGGCTTCGGCGGGGCTTTCTTCATCGGCATGGCTCAGGTGCTTGCATTGTTACCAGGGACCAGCCGGGCAGGCATTACGATGACGGCGGCTCGGTTCCTCGGCATGGAACGGGCCGAGTCGGCCAGGTTCTCACTTCTGCTCGCGATCCCGGCGATCCTTGGAGCGGGGGCGCTGGAAACTCTGTCACTCGTCGAAGCTGGCGACATCGCTCTCGGCAAAGATGCAGCGATCGCGGTCGGATTGTCATTTGTCGCCGCGCTGATCGCCATCGCGGTGATGATGGCCTGGCTCAAGCGCGCTAGTTTTTTGCCATTCATCCTCTACCGGCTCGCACTCGGCGGGGGGTTGATCGCTTGGCTGTATTTTTAAAAGCCAGCTGTGGACTACAGCAAATCCCGCAGCATCGCGATCAGAGGCTCGTCAGCCGGCGGCATGGGGTAGTCCTTGAGCGCCAACGGTCGCACCCACTTCAAAGCCTGATGCTCATGCGCCGTTACCGTACCCCACCAGCGGCGGCAGACGTAAAGCGGCATCAATAGATGGAAATCATCGTAGGCGTGACTGGCGAAGGTGAGCGGAGCCAGGCAGGCCTGTTTGGTGTCGATGCCAAGCTCCTCGCGCAATTCGCGGATCAGGGCCTCTTCCGGAGTTTCACCATCATCGACCTTGCCACCGGGAAATTCCCAGAGTCCGGCCATCGCCTTGCCCTCGGGGCGTTGCGCGATCAGCACCCGGCCATCGACGTCGACCAGCGCGCAAGCGACCACCAGAAGCGTCGGGTTAGCCACGGCTGATCCTGTCTTCGCGGGCCAACTCATAGCGCTCGAAAATCATGCGATCGCCTTGCACCGGTCGATCCATTTCGTCCCGCCCGGCATGACGAAAACCGTTCTTCTCCACCACCCGGACCGAACCGATGTTTTCCTTGATCACATGGGCTACGAGCCGGGCGACAGGCTTGGCTTCGAAAACCAGATCAATCATTGGCGCCAAGGCCTCTGTTCCATAACCCTTGCCCCAGTATTTGTGACCGAGCCAATAGCCAATCTCGCCGTCGGCCGCGTCGTCGATACCGTTCAATGCCATCACGCCAAGAAAAGCTCCGTCAGCACCCGCTGCTATCACACGGTGGATTGTTGATCCCTCCGCATCCGATTTCGGAGCGAAATCGAGGAACCAACGACCATCTTCCAATGTATACGGGTGCGGCACGCGCGAAAGATACTGCGACACTCGGAAGTCGCTTATCAACGACGTCATAGGCTCCAAATCTCCTGGAGAAACCGGCCGAAGGAGCAAGCGTTCGGTTGTCAACACGCGATCCGTCATCTAACCGGTCACCTTAGGCTTCAGCTGCGGTAGTCCGCATTGATCGAAATGTAGCCGTGGGTCAGGTCACAGGTCCAGACAGTCCAGGCGCCGCCACCGACCCCGACCGAGGTCTCAATCAGAACCTTGCGGCCTTTCATGTGGGCTGTCACCGGAGCTTCATCGTAGCCTTCAACCGGGCGACCGTCTCGGGCGATCGCGATGCCGCCGAAACTGACCGACATGCGGTCGCGGTCGGCCAACTCGCCCGAGCGCCCGACAGCCATCACCACCCGGCCCCAATTCGCATCCTCACCGGCGACAGCGGTCTTCACCAAGGGAGAGTTCGCGACCACGAGACCCATACGTCTCGCCGCAGCATCGCTTTCGGCGCCGGTCACCCGGATCTCGATCAGTTTTTGCGCGCCCTCACCATCGCACACAACCTGGAGAGCCAGATCGTGCAGCACGTCATGTAGCGCCGCCGAGAACTCGGCCAGCACCGGGTCATCGGCACTCGTCGGCACCGGATGCTCAGCCCCCTGACCAGTGGCAAACAACAGTAGTGTGTCGCTGGTTGAGGTATCGCCGTCGACGGTGATCGAATTGAAAGTCGGTTCAGCATTCCGGACCAGGAGGTTTTGCAGAACCGGGGCCGGGATCGCCGCATCGGTAAAGACGAAACTCAACATGGTCGCCATATCTGGCGCGATCATGCCGGATCCTTTGGCGATGCCGCTGATCGTCACCGTCGCATCACCAATCCGGGCCGTTCGGCTGGCCCCTTTTGCAAAGGTATCGGTTGTCAGAATTGCATCGGCCGCGTCCCGCCAAGCGGTCTCACTAAGAGAATTATGAGCCCGCGGCAATTGTTCGGTCACGATGGTATGGTCGAGGAATTCACCGATCACACCGGTGGACGCAACGTAAATGTCCCGAGCCTCAACTCCGAGAAGATCCGCCGCCGCCGCCGCTGTTTCTTCGACCGCAATACGCCCGGCATCGCCGGTGAAGACATTGGCGTTGCCGGCCTTGACCACGAGGCCACGCGCGGTTCCACGCGGCAAAATCTTGCGGCACCAATCGACCGGAGCCCCCGGCGCCTTCGATTTAGTGAGCACGCCGGCGACGGTCGTTCCCGCAGCCAAATCAACCAGGGTCACATCTGCCCGGCCCTCATATCGCACGCCGACCTCGATCGCCGCCAGACGAACGCCGGCAACCGGATGCATTTCTGGAAACTGCTCAGGGGCGAGCGGCGAAATCTCGGTGCTCATGGGTCAAGCCCTCAGTTCTTCTTCGGTGCTGCCGGCGCCTCAGTCAACGGCGAGCCATCCATGTTGAAACGCTCGATATCGGCGGTCTCACGCAATTTCGCCAACACGTCCCGGATCACATCTCCGGTCATTTCCTCGGTTAACTCACGCTGCTTTTCCTCGAATGTCGGCGGCTGTGCCTCGCGGCGCTCTTCCAACATGATGACATGCCAGCCAAACTGGGTCTTAACCGGCGCCTTGGTGCTCTCACCCGGGGCCAGCGCGAACGCCGCTTCGGAGAACTCAGGCACCATCTGATCACGCGAAAACCAACCGAGATCGCCGCCGTTTGATGCCGAGGGGCCGGTTGATTTTTCAGCCGCAAGGGTCGCGAAATCGTCACCCTTTTCAAGCGCCTCGATAACCTCCAAGGCCGCCGCCTCGGTCTCCAGCAGAATGTGGCTGGCCTTGACCTCTTCACCGGCGAACCGTTCCTTGACGAACTCATCGTAGCGAGCGCTCAAAGCTTCGGGCGTGATCTGTTGGCCGACTGCGTTGGTGATATAGGCTTCAGCCAGAATGCGTTCGGTCTGCTCAGCAATGCGGCGCTTCACAGCCTCGTTTTCGATCAGGCCTGAATCGCGCCCAGCTTTGGCGACCACCCGGCCGTCGATCGCACGATCGACCAGCATTGGGAAAATCATATTCAGCGGTGCTTTGCGATACTGATCCGGCAATGTGCGGATCATGCTCAAAACCTCGATCAGATAGATCTTCTGGTCACCGACGCGGGCAACGACCGTGGTTTTCGGATCCGGTTGCCTGGTCGGTGTGGTCGCGGTCGTGGGGGTCTGTGTAGTTTGAGCCGACGCATCCGGGAGGCCGGTCATTTGCGCAAATGCAATTACGGCGACCGCGAGCAGTCTCAGACGATAGGAGTTGTAGGGGCGGAGCATCGGATTTCCTTAATAATGGGGAATGCGTGGGCCAGCGGTATCAGATCGCCGGGGCGCGAACAAGTCAGGGATTGGCGAGACGCTATGTTTTCCGACTGTATCAGCCGGGCTCATACGTACATGTGGCTCGACCGTACGTGGGGATCAAACGTAATCCAGTGGCAGAACCGTTGTCGATTTGATTTCCTCCATGGCAAAACTGGAGGAAACGTCATGCAAATCGGTTACCCGGATCAAGCGTTTATAGACATCATCATAGGCTTCAATGTCGGGAACAACGATCCGCAACAGATAATCGACATCGCCACTCATACGGTGAATTTCGACAACTTCCGGAATATCAGCGACTTTGGCGGCAAAATTCTTAATCCAATCAGCGCTATGCTGATCGGTTCGAATGGCGACGAATACGGTCACTTTCAGGTTCAACTTCCGCCGGTCCAATAAGGCCACGCGTGACCGGATGATACCCTCGCGCTCCAAAGTCTGGATCCGCCGCCAACAGGGTGTCGTGGTCAGTCCGACACGGTCAGCTATCTCAGCGGTA
>JABIRP010000362.1 GCA_018699735.1 Rhodospirillaceae bacterium
GTGCCGAGGCCCGATGCCATGGCCATCAGGGTCAATGCATATGCGGCTTTCCGGATCAGACCCGCACGTTTGGTCCAGACCCGAAACCGTGTGGCCCAGATCGCGCCGGCACCGCGTGGTCGCCCCGAGCCGATCGGAGCGTTGCGATCGTCGGGTTCGCCGGTCGCGCCGGATCCCCTGGTATCGATCTGACCGGTATCGATCTGAATTGTGGATTGTGTCATATCCGCTCGCGTACGGTTACACCGCTGCGTCGCCCTTTGGATTGCAGCCAGAGAATGCTTTCACTCAGGTCCATCACCGGCTTGTAGCTCGGCGTTATCTTACGCCTCGCACGACCGGGATGTCCAATTCCCGTATCTTTTTTCGCAGGGTATTCCGATTGAGACCAAGCAGATCTGCGGCCCGAAGCTGATTGCCGTTGGTCGCAGCAAGAGAGAGTGTAACCAGGGGGCGTTCAATCTCGCGCAAGACCCGATCGTAAAGCCCGGCGGCCGGCAATTCGTTCTCATGCGCTTGAAAATATGCATTCAGATGCCGCTCGACCGCGGCTGAAAGGCTCTCGTTCGGCGGGGCGTTACTTTCTGCTGAAGACTGGGTGTCGGCCAGTTCTCGATCGATCACGTCGGCGCCTATCGTTTCCTCGGAATAAAGCGCCGCCAAACGTCTCACGAGGTTCTCTAGCTCGCGGACATTGCCGGGCCACGAATGCTCTGCCAGGCGCTGCATGCCGCCGCGATCAAGGGTTTTTTGTGGCAGACCTTCCTCGTTGGCCTGGCGCAAGAAGTGCATTACCAAATCCGGAATATCCTGACGCCGTTCACGAAGTGCCGGCAGCCGAATTGGCACGACATTCAGGCGATAGAACAAGTCCTCGCGGAACAACCCTTGGCGGATCAGGCGCCGCAAGTCGCGATGGGTCGCCGCAATGATGCGGACATCGGCACGCATCGATACCCGCCCGCCCACGGTTGTGTATTCGCCCTCTTGGAGCACCCGCAGCAATCGGGTTTGCGCCTCTGGCGGCATATCTCCAATCTCGTCGAGGAACAATGTGCCACCTTGAGCTTGCTCAAATCGCCCGCTGGATCGGATGGCGGCGCCAGTGAATGCGCCCTTTTCGTGACCGAACAGTTCGCTTTCGATCAGTTCCCGCGGAATAGCCGCCATATTTATTGCAACAAATGGCGCCTTGCGGCGCTTGCCGTAGTCGTGAAGGGCCCGTGCGATGAGCTCTTTTCCGGTACCGGATTCGCCTGTGATCATGACGGTCAGGTCGGTGCCCATCAGGCGCGCCATGACCCGATAGATTTCCTGCATTGGCGGGGACCGGCCGATCAGGGGCAGGCTTTCCTCGCCATTGGACGGTACCTGCTCTGTTCCGGATACCGGTTCTGTGGTGGCAGAGACGAGTGCTTTTTGCACCGTTTCCAGCAGCACATTCAGATCGAATGGCTTGGCGATGTAGTCGAAGGCGCCGCGTTCGCTTGCCTGCACCGCAGTCAGCAAGGTATTGCGCGCGCTCATGACGATAACCCGCAGGTCTGGGCGTGCCTGCTTAATTTGTGGCAACAGGTCGAGACCGTTCTCGTCCGGCATGACCACGTCGGTGATGACCAGGTCGCCCTCACCCGCCTCGACCCAACTCCAAAGTCCGGCCGCCGTCCCGGTTGCGAGCACCTCATGGCCAAGTCTTTGGAGGGCTTGGGTTAGAACCGTGCGAATGGCGCGGTCGTCGTCAGCGACCAAGATGGTAGCGGGGCGGTCTGTCATCGCGCGGCCTCCTCTGGCACACCATTGGCCCGGTCTTCATCTGCAACAATTTCAGGTTCTGTGATCGGGAATGTGAGTTTGAAAACGGTTTGCCCAGGCTCTGAATCGACCTCGATTATGCCGCCATGCGCCTCAACGGCCTTGGCGACAAATGCCAGTCCCAGCCCGGTACCGTTTTCGCGGCCGGTAACGAAGGGTTCGAATAAATTCTGCTTCAAATCCTCTTGGATACCAGGGCCATTGTCGTGAATTGTCACCTGCAGAGGCAAGTCGACCCGTTCCTCACTGCCGGCAACCGATACCCTCATGCCGTGGCGATATGATGTGGTCATCACGACTTCACCACCATTGCTTGGTGCCGCCTCGCAAGCGTTCTTGAGTAGATTAACGAAGACCTGGATCAGCAGATCGCGGTTTCCCAGCACAGGCGGTAAAGACGGGTCATATCGCTCGACGAAGTGGATATTCCGGCCAAAGCCGGCTTCGCTGATACGGCGGCAACGGTCTAGGACCTCGTGAATATTGACCGCAACGCGCTGGATTGGCCGCTCGTCCGCGAAAACTTCCATGCGATCGACCAAACCGACAATTCGGTCAGTCTCATCGCAAATGAGCTGGGTTAATTCGGTATCTTCCGGTCCTAAATTCTGCTCAAGCAATTGCGCCGCTCCGCGAATGCCGGAAAGCGGGTTCTTGACCTCATGAGCCAGCATTGCCGCCATGGCAGTAACCGAACGTGCGGCCCCTCGAAACGTCATCTGCCGGTGCAGGCGTTGGGCAATCGAGCGCTCTTGCAAGGTTACGACAATATGGCCAGATCTCTCCCCGAGCGGAGCGACCTGTACATTGACAAAATGCGAGCCAATACGGGGGCTTTCGATTGGGAGATCGTAATCCGCGAGTGTGCTGCCGCGGTGCCGCGCCTGCTCAATCATCCGAAACAGCGGGCTGTCGACCGGCCAGAGTTCCGTTAGGGAACGACCGACCAAAACCCCGCGACTGGCCCCAAGCAAGGTTTCAGCGGCCGGATTTAGGTAGCCGATCAGGCAGTCTTCATTGACCACTAGAACCGGATTTGGCAAAGCGCTCAAAATCGTTGCATCTATGACTTCCACCGGAAAAGTCTGATCGACCGTCACGCTGCCATCCTTTCGACCATCGGGTCGAAGTACCGGTCGATCATTTCAAAGACTTTAACCGAGTCCGGTTCTCCATATAGCGCTTGGCGGAATTCTGCAGACTTCGGTAGTCCGGATGTGTACCAGGCCACGTGCTTGCGCGCATTGCGGAGACCGAGAGCGACGCCGTAGTGGCTGAGCATCGCATCCAAATGTCGGACCAGGATGTCCCGTCGGATATCGATCGCGGGGTCGGGTAGACGGGTTCCGTCTCGAAGGTACGCTGCGACCTGTCGCGGGAACCAAGGGCGTCCCTGTGCGCCCCGGCCAATCATCACGCCATCCGCTCCTGATTGCAGCAGGCAGTTTTCCGCGTCTTCGAGGCTGGTGACATCGCCGTTGGCGAGTACCGGTACCGAGACCGCTTCGCTAACTTCACGGATAAAGGACCAGTCTGCTCGCCCTTTGTAGAACTGACACCGCGTGCGACCATGCACTGTGATCAATTGAACCCCCGCCTGCTCCGCCAAATAGGCGATCCGAGGCGCGTTTCGGCTGTTGTCGTCCCAACCGGTTCGCATCTTCAGTGTGACCGGTATGTCGACCGCTGCGACCACAGCCTCAATAATCGCCAGGGCCTTGGCCTCGTCACGCATCAAGGCCGAACCCGAAAGCTTGGTCGTCACCTTTTTAGCCGGGCACCCCATGTTGATATCGATGAGTGCCGCGCCCCGGTCTTGGTTCATGCGGGCCGCTTCCGCCATGATATCCGGGTCCCAACCGGCGAGTTGGACCGCCATCGGGTGTTCCTGCGCGCAATTGGTCGATAATTTCCGGATCTCGGAGCGGACCGCACGGAGCATGGATTCGCCGGCGATCATTTCCGAAAATACGAGCGCAATTCCGGTTTCACGAACCTGGGAACGAAACGGTTGATCCGTGATGCCAGACATTGGTGCCAATGCGACCGGGGCATCCACGGTTAGCGGGCCAATGGTAATGCTCATTAATTAGGCATCCAAAGTTTATGCTCTACTTCTAGGCAATCAGGTTTGGCAGATCAACCGAAAATCAAACCGGTTCATCCCAAAATCACGGACCCGACAAATTTAACGCCGGGATATGCGAGTGTGAGTAAAAGATATGCCAGCAGGACCACCCGTGCGGCAGTTCGGCCACGCAAACCAAACATCTTGTGAGCCAAAAGGAGAAATCCGATAACGCCAAA
>JABIRP010000363.1 GCA_018699735.1 Rhodospirillaceae bacterium
ACCACCGTATAGGGTCGGACGAGCAATTCGGTTGTAAACACGCTCATGCTCCTACCTCCCGCAATCGACGGTGATCCGGCCCTGCAATTGCGTGCGCAAGGCGAGCTGGACGGCGACCGGGGCCTGGCAATATCGATCAAGCAGGTCGTGTGCGTTCGTAACCATCTCTTCCTCGCCCTGTTCCAATGCCGAAATCAGGTCGCCCGGAACCAGGGTCGGCAGAGTGCCGAACCAAGTCGCGGTTGAGGCCGCCAGGGCCGACAAAGCCGCAGCGACATAGATCCGCGCACTCATTTCGCCACCCCGAGCGCACGCATCACAGCAGACATGACGCTGTCGACAATACCAGGCGCGACGGCACGGACATCGGCGGATACTGCTTGTTCGACAGCGGCGCGGACCTTCTGGCCGTCGAAAGCTCGCACACCTACGGCCTCATAGTGAAACTTGCCGGACTGCATATCGGCGTCGAGGACGAGCCTTGTCTGCTCCTTGCCGCCAATGATTTCAGCGCGCTTCGGCTTGCCGTCAGGACCGAACTCGATCACACCCTTGTTGATGCCGGAATACCCTTGCGGGTTCCACGGCACGGCACCGGCACAGGCGGACAGGATCAAAGAAACAGCGCAGAGTGCTGTCAGAGCCGACCCGGGGACGGCCGTGTTTGGATTTGCTTTCATAGTTTTTCTCTTGAAATGGAGGGGGTTGAGAACTCGGAGATCAGCTGATCAGCCAAGAAAACGCCTTGGCGACTTTCTCCTTGTTCACCAGCGCCATGGAGAAGACACCGATAGCGGCCACGACCTTGAAGCCGGTGCGCCATCGATCGGTTCTCTGCCTGAGCGCCATAATCTCGGATGAAATTACTCGTAGATCGCGCTGCTTGGCGCATGACGCATGCTGCTCGCGTATGAGTTCACGCAGGTCGTCGAGCTTTCCGGCGATCTTATTCATGCGGACACCGCCATCATCCAGGCGACGGTGAATATTTTGCACTTGGGCCGTCAGAACACCGAGCTCGCGTTGCGTCATCTCGTTCATGACGGTCTCCCCTTGTCCTTGGGCCGAATTTCGGAGCGAGTCCAGGCAGTGCCGCTGGCGACAACGCAAGCGATCTCTGGGCGGCTCGGGTGGCGCACGGTGACGGTCCAGGTACCGGTTTCGGAATTGACGTAGAACGCGATCATCTCGCCACGCGTGTTCAGGCCGCGGCCCCAGGTATATTCCTCGTATTTCGTGGCGAGATGACGGGTCACGTCGGCGTCCTTGCCGCAGGATTGGGCCTCCAACCCTCTTGGGGCGAGCACAAAAAAAACCGCCACGAGGGCGGTTAACAGATAGCGGTGCATGGTGGGTCTCCTATATGTCGGGCCAATCGGTTGTGATGTCATATGTGTTGGCATGCGCGATCGTTGGCTCTGGACCCTCAACCAGCGCGGCAAGCGCGTCTTTGTAATCTTCTAGGTCACTGGTTGGACCGAGGTTGTAGACAAAAATCGCGTCGAAGAATGCGCCGACCTCCGGGACTGGGCGGGCTATGATGGGATAGGCGAGGACGGTTTTCTCACCCACCGGGTCGACGGCCTTGTCCGGCTCCTCCCACGTATTGCCAGGGCCGGAGCGGAGTTTAATTACCATGCGGGGGAACCAACCAAAGCCCATGAACTCGTCCGAATAACTCGACTCCCCGTCGTTACTACAGTCCCGGTTGTCTCGGTCTTTCCACATTTCGGGGAACCACGCCAAGCGTGGAAAGGGCACGCCGTCCACAACAACTTGTTTGGTTGTCAGATTGACCATGTCAGGCATGTCGCGTTCCTTACGCTTGAGTGAGTTTGCGGAATGCAACGCTCGAGGCGACGTTGCCGTCGAGAAATATAAAAGTCGCGGTGGCGTTTGCGGTTTCCGGCACGATTACGTGAGGCATGGAGAAATTGCCGGTAAGCCCGTCAGTTAGGTGGTGTTCGACACCTAAGAACCCGGTAATTTGGTCATCATCGTTGAGAAACAGAACAAACGGCTTTGCGTAGAGTTCCGTTTGCAAGGCGCCGGGGCTGGTGTTGCCCGAAGTTACAAATCCGTGCACCTCAGTCGCGGTCACTGAGATTATGGCACCGTTGACCATGCCACCATGATAACGCCAGTTAAGAGCTAAGTGACCCAGTTCTTTAAAGGTTGTACCGTCCCATCGCGCCATACCAATGCTTCCGGTAGCAAAGTATATGAATAGATCGTTGCCGAGGTATTTAACGGTGTTGTCTGTGTTAGAGCTTGTGAATTCAACCGGAAGGCTTACGGCGGTATAGCTGCCAGCCCTATAGGTCAGAGCGATGGACCCCCATGTGTTGGAGGTATAGTCCAAGGTAAACCAAGACATCTGCGTGGTTGCGTTCGCATTAAAGAAGCCGAGAGCTGTTCCGCTATCATTGTCGGAACGATCCGAGTTGACCGCAAGCCCCGGCTTGCCGCCCGAGCCATCCGGTAGATTACTAGATAGATATGCTGTTTGACTTGCCATGTCGGAAACACGATACAAGCTCGCTTTGAATTGATTGTCCGTTGCGGTCATTCCGCCATAGTCGATGAAGAAAGCATCACCCAGCGAAATCAAACTGTGTGGGTTATCGTCTCGGGCGAACACGTTGTAGGTGTAACCGTTCTCGACTTCATTGGACAACACGCCAGCCGCCGACAAGTCAAAGCTCGTGTGATAGCGCTGTTGCGGCATGGTGGTGTTTGTCGCGCCGGAAAAGATAACCCGATTGCCGTCATGGCTAGCACCGGCAACGCCCACGGGCTGGCCGGTAGAATACCAATTCTGATCGGTTCCCCAAGTAATGTCGCCCGAACTGTCGAACGTCATTTGAGTGAAGATTTGCTCGGTGAGGCTGTTGTACCATTGGGTGGTGAGCCCGTACTTGTCGCCGCTGATTTTGAACACGCCTTGCGCCGGGTCAAACTGCGAGTACCCCAGCCCAATAGCTTGCGACATGGTGCGCGTTTGGGCCGCGCCCATTGTGTAAACGAGAGGGACTGGGATGCCGCCGCCGCTCGCGCCCACGGGCATAATTGGTCCTAACATCAGGCGACCTCCTCATACCAAATTCGCATTTTCCCGGTTTCAACCTCGGCCGCCACACGGGTGAGTGTGGATGCGGCCTGGCCGGTCCAGGTCGGGACCGTGTTCATCTCGGTGATGTTCGTGGCCAGTGAGTTGAAGTTGATCGTCGGCGTGCGCCCGCCCGTACCATCTTGGCTGACCAGCAACAGGATCGTTCGGACGTTGCCGCTTGCCGTCGGATCGAAGTCCAGCGTCGTGTCCTGATCCATCGTGCAGCTCTGAACGTCATAGTTCGCCGCCGCGATGGTGAGGGTGGCGCCGGTGTTGCCGCGCGCCTCAATGTCCAAGTCAGTGACCTGGCCGGTCGCGGCATCAAGTACCGGGTTCGAGATCGCATAGCCCGTCATATCGATCGCCCCGGTCGCGGTGCCGGAAAGCGCGATTGATACGGTTGACGGGTATGAGATCACCCAGTCGGAGACCGAACCTGAGCCGCCGGTCAGCGTCACGGTCAGGTCAAGCGCTGTACCAGCGAGACTGGCGATTGCGCCAACCATGTACTTGGCCGGATCGCCGGCGGATTCCGCACGCAGGATCGCACCAACGCTCCAGGACGGGCTTTGGTCGAGGGTGAAGCTCTTGGCTCCGGTGGCGATCGAGAGCGAGGTTGTCGAAGTGGCGCCGTAGCCTTTGAGGAAGCTTCCCTCTTCGGCCACGGCGGCAAGGATCGCGGGAAACCCCGTCGCCTCGTCGGCATAGGCATTGCCCTCAACACTCGCATTGCTGAAGGTCTGCCCGGCTATCGTTACTGTCCAGGTCATCAGATCAGTTCCTCT
>JABIRP010000364.1 GCA_018699735.1 Rhodospirillaceae bacterium
AAGATTAAGGTCCATAGCTTAGAGCCCGTCCATGCACATTATGGTCATGTAACCAGAGATACATAGACAGACGTATTAAAACCCAGAAAACCTAGGCACGCCGACCACGTATCCCTTCCATTTATTTACTTGTCATAGAGCAGTGTCGACCGAACCCTCGGCCCGTCTTGCGACGGCGTGGGCCAGCGACGAGGCGGGGTTATATGGACAGGCCCGGTAGGTGTCAAACCCTTTCTCGACAAAAACTGAACTTTCCCTCCGTTAAGCAATTTCCCCTAAAATTCAGAGGGTTGAATGCGGTTTTTGGATTAGCCGATGATGTGGCGGAAACCTTGGAGAATTTGCTTGTTCTACTCTCGAGACGATGTTTTATACCCGAACCAACGGAACCGACTCCACACTTTGGCACACATTCTTAAAGGCAACCCGAAGACAATCGGCCTAACCTACTGATAAGAAAGATCTCGTGGTTGACAATTCGCGACACCTTCCGCATTATCGCGCCACTTAACGTCAAAATCCTCCGGCGGTTAGACCGGAGTGGCGGGGGAAGGGTTTGTTCCATGTCGCGTGCGCGCGTGCTGGCTATAGCGACCTTGGTTGCGACCGGATTTGTATATGCTGGCTATCAGGCCAGCCATCCCGGTGTACCAGATCTTGATCGGGCCGGTTCGTCTGTTCGCGCGGTGGTATCCGTTGCGGCTTCTGACGAGCACTCGTTACCACGCCTGCCCTCCTTGATATCCACTGCCCATGCCATCACACCGCCGACCTTCGCGCCGCCGGCACCGCCGCCGCCACGTCCTGGCATCGAAGCGGTATCGATCCCAACCGAATACGCCAAACAAGTCCGCATCCGGCCCGGCGACACCTTGATGCATGTGCTTACCCGAAATCGGGTCGCGTCCCCGGATGCTCATGCGGCTGTCTCAGCCTTGGCGCCGGCTTATGACTTACGGCGGATCCGTGCCGGCCAGTCCGTCACCTTGCGGTTCGGCCCGATTACTGAGGGAGATAGCGGCGGTAAGGGCAATACAGGACGTGACTTCCTCGGCCTCAGCTTCAAGCCGAGTGTTGAGCGCCTGATCAGGGTCCGATTGACCCATGAGCGCGGCTACTGGGCCGATGAGGTCGAAACCAAACTGACCCTCGGAGACGCCTTTGTGGAAGGTCGTATCGACAGTTCGCTCTTCCTGGCGGCAAAGCGGGCGAAACTTCCTATCCCGGTTCTGATGGAACTGATCCGGGTCTTCAGCTTCGACGTCGATTTCCAGCGCGATATCCAGCCCGGCGACGGCTTCCGGGTGCTGTTCGAGCGGCGCTTCGATGAGACCGGAGAAGAGGTTGATACCGGTGAGTTGCAATACGCCGCCATGCGATTGAGCGGCAAAACGATTGAGTATTTCCGATACACGCCGAAAAGCGGGGTTACTGACTACTTCGACCGTCGGGGCCAGAGCGTGCGCAAGACCCTAATGCGCACGCCGATTGATGGCGCCCGACTGAGTTCGCGGTACGGCAAGCGCCGGCATCCGATCCTGGGCTACACCAAGATGCATCGCGGCAATGATTTCGCCGCCCGCAAAGGCACTCCGATCATGGCCGCCGGCGATGGTGTTATCGATACAATCGGGCGCAAGGGCGCTTACGGAAAATACATCCGGCTGCGCCACAACAGCACTTACAAGACGGCCTATGCCCATATGTCGCGCTACGCGAAGGGCATGCGCCGGGGCACGCGGGTCAAACAGGGTCAGACCATCGGATATGTCGGCTCAACAGGCCGATCGACCGGGGCCCACCTGCATTATGAGGTTTTGGTGAACGGCCGGCAGACCAACCCGCGCAAGGTCAAGCTACCTTCGGGTGAACAATTGCGGGGCACCGACAAGAAGACCTTCCTGACCGGTCTGCCGACGATCCGCGCCCGCATCGTCGCCGCGACCGAGCCGAACCAGATTGCCCAGGACTAAGAGTTCAGTTTCCTCTCCCGGTGATATTCGGCCACGTATCAGACAATTTGTAACCGCCCGGCCAGGGATCGTCAGGATCCAGCATTAACTGGCTAGTACCGGTAATCCAGGCGCGTCCGGCGAGCGAGGGCACGATGGCGGGGCGGTCACCGACCGTGGTTTCGGACTCGATCCGGCAATCGAATTCCGAGTTGATTATAGACCGCCCGATGAAGCGGTCCCCAGCCTTCAGGATCCCTCGGGCATGCAATACCGCCAGGCGCGCCGAACACCCGGTGCCGCAAGGCGAGCGATCGATTTTTCCAGGGCGTATGGCGACTGCGTTACGGCCAGTCAACACGCCCTGCTCCTCAACCGGCGCCGCCGCGACCTGACAGAACGAGAAATGGCTCCAGTCGGGGTTTTCTGGATGCGCGAAACCCAATTGCTCGGTCGCGGCCTGGGTAATCCGCACGCCGGTCTCGGCGATCTCACGAGCCTCATCCGGCGTCAGGGCGAACCCAAGCGCCGCCGCATCGACGATCACGAAGCTGTCGCCGCCGTAGGCCGTATCCACGGTCAGGGTCCCGAGGCCAGCCACTTCCAAGGATGCGTCCAGTTTGTCAGCGAAGCTCGGAACATTGGTGATTTTTATCCGCTCGGCTTTTCCGTCCCGGCAGGTCGCTATCGCTTGCACAATACCGCCAGGGGCTTCCAATGTTAGCCGGGTCTCCGGCTCTTGCATTTCGACGATGCCGGTCTCCAGCAGCACGGTCGCGACGCATATGGAGTTCGACCCCGACATCGGCGGTGTGTCTTCCGGTTCCATGATGA
>JABIRP010000365.1 GCA_018699735.1 Rhodospirillaceae bacterium
CGTCATCGTCGTCTTCGATCTCGTCGTCTCCGTCGACCACGACCGCAGCAACCGCCGCATCGGCATCATCCTCAGACTCGTCATCGGCTGCCTCAGCTTCTTCTACGGCCTCCTCCTCTTCGGATTCAGCCTCGGGCGCCTTAGCTTTTTCGACTTTCTTATCGGCCGGCACATTGCGCGCACGACGGCTTTTAAGGACTGCCTCTGGGTCGAACGCCACCTCGCAGCTCGGACAGACGATCGGTGTCCGGCTGAAATCGTAGTAGCGAGCGCCACAGGCTTGGCAGATCCGCTTAACGCCCCATTCGGGTTTGGCCACGGGCCCCTCCGGATTGAAATGTGTCATCAACATGAATTTGGCGGGAATATCCACGATGTGCCGCGCAAGTCAAAGCGAAAATAAGTAATTCTGCGAAATCCCCGGACACGTTGGACCGGTTATGCTAGAGACGGCGCCTGCTGCAAAGGAAATTTCGAACAAGGATCGCAAAGGTGACTTCGTTGAAATCTACCGGCGGTCGACCATTAAAAGGCCGCTTCGTCGTTCCGGGCGACAAATCAATCTCGCATCGCTCGCTCATACTCGGCGGGCTGGCGGTTGGCGAAACCACAATCGAGGGATTGTTGGAAGGCGAGGACGTGCTGGCAACGGCGGATGCGATGCGCATGCTCGGTTCAGAGATCTCGCGCGACGAAAACGGGATCTGGCACGCCCGAGGCGCGGGCATCGGCGGCCTGGCGGAGCCCGAGGACGTAATCGACTGCGGCAACTCCGGCACTGGCGCCCGATTGTTAATGGGCTTGACCGCTGGTCACCCGATCCGGGCCGTCTTCACCGGCGACGCCTCACTCAGGCGACGCCCGATGCTGCGGGTCACCGACCCTCTGACGTTGATGGGCGCTGAGTTTCATGCCCGGCAAGGCGGCCGCCTGCCGATAACGGTTACGGGCGCGACGCGGGCAACCGCGATCCGATATGTTCTGCCGGTCGCTTCAGCTCAGGTTAAATCTGCGATTATGCTGGCCGGGCTAAATGCCGCTGGCGAGACCACCGTGGTCGAACCACACCCAACCCGCGATCATACCGAGACCATGTTTCAGCACTTTGGGGTCGAGGTTCGTGTTGTTGATACTCCGGACGGGCGCGAGATCACGATGGTGGGGCAGCCCGAGATTTCCGGCCGTCCGATTGTGGTTCCGGGCGATCCCTCCTCGGCTGCATTCCCGGCTGTAGCGGCACTGATCACCGAGGGCTCGGAGATCGAGTTGCCCGGCATCGGCATCAATCCACTTCGGTTCGGGTTGTTCGAGACCTTGGTGGAAATGGGTGCCGATATCGCAATTCACAACCGCCGGACCGAAGCCGGCGAGCCGATCGCCGATTTGACCGTTCGGGCCAGCGAACTCCAGGGCATCGAGGTTCCGGGCGCGCGAGCGCCGAGCATGATCGACGAGTATCCGATCCTGGCGGTCGCCGCCGCCCGGGCGAGGGGCGTGACAGTCATGCACGGTGTCGGAGAGCTCAGGGTCAAAGAGAGTGACCGACTGGGCGCCATGGCACGGGGTCTCGCGGCTTGCGGCGTCCGGGTCGAGGAAACCGAAGACACGCTCACGGTCCATGGCGGTAATCGGATCGAGGGCGGGGCGACGATAGAAGCCGACCTCGATCACCGCATCGCCATGGCATTCCTGGTCCTGGGCCTTGCCGCCGAGCAAGCGGTCGAAATTGACGACGCCAGTCCGATCGACACCAGCTTTCCCGGCTTCGCGGACGCGATGCGATCGCTGGGCGGCACGTTCGAGGCAGGAGATGTATCATGATCATCGCCATCGACGGGCCCGCCGCATCCGGCAAAGGCACGGTTGCCAAACGACTGGCAGCGCATTTCGCCTATCCCCACCTCGACACCGGGGCCCTCTATCGCGCGGTTGGACTGACCGTATTGCGCCAAGGCCTGGACCCAAATGACGCGGCAGCAGCAACCGAAGCCGCGCGCGGCTTGGATCCAGCCATCATCGACGACCCGGAAATCCGCTCCGGTGAAGCAGGTGCCGCAGCGTCGAAGGTGGCTATCGTGGGTGCCGTACGCGAGGCGTTGCTCGCCTTCCAGCGCGACTTCGCCGCCCGCCCACCGGGTGCGGTTTTGGACGGACGCGACATTGCAACGGTCATCTGCCCCGGTGCCGAACGGAAGATCTTCGTCACCGCCTCGGTCGAGGAGCGTGCGAACCGAAGGCTGAAAGAGTTGCTAGGTCGGGGCGAGGCCGCTATATATGCGCGCGTTCTGGCAGATCTTAGAGAAAGAGACGCTCGGGACGCGGGCCGAGAGGATGCGCCAATGATCCAGGCAGCCGATGCGTATCTTCTGGATACGACGACGCTGGACGCAGATCAGGCGTTTGCCAAGGCCTTAGCATTCGTTACCGATGGCACTAGGTGACGCTTGAACTTCTGTGCGAATAAAACCCGTCGGCCTTTACCAAGGTCCCAGGCCGACACCTGAAACCAAACCGGCCGCTGACGGTACTCAGCAGTCCTTTCCCCGGACCGGGCAGGACGCTCTGGAGTGGAAACTCCAGAGGCACGCTGTTCCAGACCATACCGCCAGTTTGCTGATTGAACCGTTGTCCACGCAGTTGCGCGGGCGCGATACGTTATCCCTAAGGAGTTTTCATGGCTGAAATGGCCACTGCGGAAATGCCCGCACTCGAAGAAGATTTTGCCGCCATGTTGGAAGAGTCTTTTGGTGACCACCCCTCGATCGAGGGCAGCGTCGTCAAAGGTATCGTGATTTCCGTGGACGGCGACGCGGCAACTATCGACGTCGGACTGAAGTCCGAAGGTCGGGTGTCGTTGAGAGAATTTGCCCAAGCCGGCCAGTCGACCGAACTTAAGGCCGGCGACACCGTCGAGGTTTATGTCGAACGCATGGAGGATCGCAACGGCGAGGCCATGCTGAGCCGGGATAAGGCCAAGCGCGAGGAAGCCTGGGCCGTACTCGAGACCGCCTTCGACGACGCCGAGCGCGTCACCGGCACCATCTTCGGCCGGGTCAAGGGTGGCTTTACCGTTGATCTGTCCGGCGCCGTGGCCTTCCTGCCCGGTAGCCAGGTCGATATCCGTCCGGTTCGCGACATCGGCCCGCTGATGGGCACGCCGCAACCGTTCCAGATCCTCAAAATGGATCGTCGTCGCGGCAACATCGTTGTCTCGCGTCGTGCGGTACTCGAGGAATCACGGGCTGAGGCACGCTCGGAGCTGATCGCCAACCTCAAGGAAGGCCAGGTTCTCCAGGGTGTGGTTAAGAACATCACCGATTACGGCGCTTTCGTCGATCTCGGCGGTGTAGACGGCCTGTTGCACGTCACCGATATTGCCTGGCGTCGCATCAACCACCCGACCGAAGCTCTGCAAATCGGCCAGACTGTGGATGTCCAGGTTATCCGCTTCAACCCGGAAACCCAACGCATCTCGCTTGGCATGAAGCAGCTGCAGGCCGATCCGTGGGAAGGCGTCGAGGCCAAGTATCCGGTGGGTACCAAGTTCTCCGGCCGGGTGACCAACATCACCGACTACGGCGCCTTCGTCGAGCTGGAGCCGGGCATTGAGGGCCTGGTGCACGTCTCGGAGATGAGCTGGACCAAGAAGAACGTCCATCCGGGCAAGATCGTCTCCACCTCCCAGGAGGTCGACGTGATGGTGCTCGATGTGGATCCGGTCAAACGCCGCATTTCTCTCGGTCTCAAGCAGACCATGTCGAACCCGTGGGACGAGTTCGTCGAGAAGTTCCCGGTTGGTGCCGAGATCGAAGGCGAGGTCAAGAACATCACCGAGTTCGGTCTGTTCGTTGGCCTCTCCGGCGAAATCGACGGCATGGTTCATCTCTCCGATCTCGATTGGGAGACCCCGGGCGAAGAAGCCCTCAAGGTCTACACCAAGGGTGAGATGGTCAAAGCCAAGGTGCTGGATGTCGACACCCAAAAAGAGCGCATCTCGCTCGGCATCAAGCAACTGACCGACGATCCGTTCGCTGCCGGTACCGGTGAGTTGAAGCGAGGCTCGGTCGTGACCTGCACGGTCACCGCGCTCACCGACGGCGGCATCGAGGTGTCGATCGGCGAGGGCATGCCTGGCTTTATCCGCAAGTCGGATCTGTCTCGCGAACGTTCCGAGCAGCGCTCGGACCGGTTTGCGGTCGGTGAGAAGGTTGACGCCAAGGTCACCCAGATCGATGCCAAGACCCGTCGCCTTACCCTCTCCATCAAGGCTCGCGAGGCCGAGGAAGAGAAGAAGGCAATGGCCGAGTACGGCTCTTCTGACAGCGGCGCCAGCCTGGGTGATATCCTAGGTGCGGCCCTAAAGCAGAAGGAAGACTCACAGTCAGACGATGACGAGGAATAATCCTCCTCCAATCGACTTGATCTGATCGAACCGCCGCCCCAACCCAGGGGCGGCGGTTTCGATTCTCCCCCCAATTCTAGGGTCTTTCTTGGAAATCCCTTTCAATAGAAACACTTATACTTGACGATGAGGCTCCACGTTGGCATCCTTTAGGCGCTTGGGAGGGAGGCCTTGCCGCATTTGCGGGTAATGGGCACCCGTGACGACGCGCGGCAAGCGGGGAGATACCGACACCATGACTAAATCCGAGCTGATTTTAAGGCTGTCGGAGGCCAATCCTCACCTCTATCAGCGTGATGTGGAGCGGATTGTCTCAACGATTTTCGACGAGGTCTCCTGGGCAATGGCGCGCGGTGATCGCGTGGAATTGCGCGGGTTTGGTGCCTTTTCGGTTAAAAAACGCGAAGCCCGTATCGGCCGCAATCCGCGAACCGGGACCGCCGTATCGGTGAAAGAAAAATTCGTCCCCTTCTTTAAGACCGGCAAGCAGTTGCGAGAACGTCTGAACGATAACGATTGAGTATGGGGCGAGTATCGCCCGCTGAATTCCATCGTCCCCGGCTTGATCCACTGACGTCTGGTTCGATCTCCCTTAATCACAAACGCTTCCCGGAAGACGCGGAGCGGCTATCCGGGTTCCAGGGCCGCATGCTCTGTGCCTACCACCCCGGGTCTCTGTCTCGGCTGCGCCAAACCAGGAATCGGACAATTTGGCAGCAATAGTGGGCGTTGCCCAAACTACCGGCCCTACAAGGAACCAAGCCATGTACGTCCCAAAGCCCTTTCTGATCGAAGACCGGTCGGCGCAGCACGACCTCATCGATGCAAACCCGCTAGGCATAATGATCAGAGTTGAGGAAGATCGGCCGAGGCTCGCTCACATCCCCTTCGTGCTCGACCGCGAGGTCGGCACGCTTGGACGTCTACGCTGTCACGTGGCCCGGGCCAACCCGCTCTGGGAAACCATCGAGGCCGATGCACGCGTTACCATCGCCTTTCAGGGGGCTGAAAGCTACATCTCGCCCGATTGGTACGAAACCCGGACCCTGGTGCCGACCTGGAACTATGAAGCGGTCGAGGCCCAGGGCCAGGCACGGATCATGAGCGCAGAGGATACTTATGCCTTGATCGTCGACCTCAGTGCGCAGGAAGAAGAAAAGCTGCGCCCGAAATCACCATGGAAGATCGAAAAAGTTCCAGAGAAGCAGGCCCAGGCCCTGCTCCGGGCCATCGTCGGCATTGAGATTGATCTGACCGAACTCACCGGCAAGCGAAAGATGTCGCAAAATCGAAGCGCAGAAGACCGAGCCGGAGTGGCCTCCGCGTTGCGTTTGCTTGGCGGAGACGCCAGCGAGGCCGTTGCGGATTTGATCAATCCGAGCTAGCGGGTCGCCTGTTCAAGCAGGGATCTGCGATGTACACTCCGCCCCTCACGCAACCAAACCTTTTCGGAGCCTGATATGGGCAATGGATCAGGGCTCACCCGCTTGGTGAGCAGTCTCATCACCATACCGACCACCATCGTGGTGATCCTGTTCGCTATATCCAACCGTGGAACGGTAGAGGTGCGACTGTGGCCGTTGCCAGCCGAAGTGGACACCCCCATATACGTGTTGGCGCTCGTAACGTTGGCCCTTGGGGTCTTGTTCGGTGGGGTCGTGGCCTGGTTGTCCGGTGGCGCGCAACGCCGGCGCCTGCGGCAGGCCGAGAGGCGCGCGGCACGGCTGGAGACCGAATTGAGCCAAACCAAAAGCGAACTCAAGGCGGCACGCCAAACTACTGACGCGGGGACTAATACAGGGACTAATACGGGGACTAATACCGGGGCTACACCGGCTTTACCGGCACCGGCCAAGAACATGACCCGTCTCGCATCCTGATCCGGCGAGCTGAGGTAGGAAAAACCAATGCAGGTCAAGATCTGCGGCATTAATGATGAAACCGCGCTCGACGCAGCCGTCGCGACAGGCGCGAGCCATGTCGGCTTCAACTTCTTTCCGCCTTCACCACGTGCTGTCCTACCGGACGAAGCTGGGCGATTGGCAAAGAGACTACCGGACGAAATTGAACGAGTAGCGCTCTTCGTCGACCCGGACGACGCTTTGATCGAGGCGGTTATCGCTGCGCTACATCCAGACCTGCTGCAATTGCACGGTAGCGAAAGCCCGGAACGGGTTGCCGAGATCAAGCAACGCTTCGGGGTTCGGGTCATGAAGGCTGTCAAAGTCTCAGGCCGTGAGGACATCGAAATCGCCATCAGTTACGACGGCATCGCCGACATGATCCTGTTTGATGCTAAAGCGCCCAAGGATATGAAGGGCGCACTTCCCGGCGGCAATGGATTGGTCTTCGATTGGGATTTGATCGCGCATTATCGCGGACAGACACCTTGGATGTTGTCCGGCGGTCTCGATGCAGAAAACGTCAGCGAAGCGATCCGTATCACAGGGGCTAAAGCGGTGGATACCGCCTCCGGAGCCGAGGATCGACCGGGGGTTAAAAACCCGACGAAGATCAAAGCATTTGTTGCGGCCGCAACCGCTGTTCAGTCGGCGCTCAGGTAAGTCGGTTATCACGTGCATCAAAGCCGCTACAGCGCTTGCCTTGACGGGGGCCCGCCCGCATTATGCGGGCTTGTTCACACTAGCCGAAGACAGGGGCTGACGGCCGATGGCTGACACCACCGCGACACCCAACACCTTTCGCAGCGGACCCAACGAGACGGGCCATTTCGGCACGTTCGGCGGGCGGTTCGTCGCTGAAACGCTGATGCCTCTCATCCTCGACGTCGAGAAAGCCTATGAGGCGGCCAAGAAAGATCCCTCCTTTCAGGCCGACATCGAGTATTACCACAAACACTATATCGGCCGTCCGAGTGCGCTTTACTTTGCATCCCGCCTGACCGAGCATTTTGGCGGCGGTAAGCTGTACTTCAAACGCGACGAGCTGAACCACACGGGCGCACATAAGATCAACAACGTCATGGGTCAGGCCCTGGTCGCCAGGCGTATGGGCAAAACCAAGATCATTGCCGAGACAGGTGCCGGTCAACATGGGGTTGCCACGGCGACAGCCTGCGCTCTGTTCGGAATGGAGTGCGAGGTTTTCATGGGCGCCGTCGACGTGGCGCGCCAGAAACCCAATGTCGATCGCATGCGTCTGCTCGGTGCCAAGGTCCATTCGGTTACCGCCGGGTCATCGACCTTGAAGGACGCGATGAACGAGGCGCTTCGGTATTGGGTCTCAAAGGCGGAGACGCATTTCTACATCATCGGCACGGTCGCCGGCCCGCATCCCTATCCGGCCATGGTGCGCGACTTTCAATGCATCATCGGCGAGGAAGTGCGCTGGCAGCTTGAGGAGGCCGAAGGACGCCTGCCCGACACGTTGGTGGCCTGTATCGGCGGCGGCTCGAACGCCATGGGCCTGTTTCATCCCTTCCTCGACGACGAGGGAGTGGAAATCTACGGCGTTGAGGCGGCTGGACACGGTATCGAAACCGGTGAACACGCGGCCTCACTTACCGGCGGTCGCCCGGGCATTTTGCATGGCAATCGAACCTATCTGCTGCAGAACGACGATGGCCAGATCACCGAAGCGCATTCGATCTCGGCCGGGCTTGACTACCCCGGTATAGGCCCCGAACACTCTTGGCTGAACGATATCGGGCGGGTGAAGTACGTTAGCGCCACCGACGAACAAGCCCTCGAGTCTTTCGCTCTTTGTTCTCGCCTGGAGGGGATCATTCCAGCCCTGGAGCCTAGTCATGCGCTGGCTTTCGTTGGCCGCATGATCGGTGATCTGCCGAAAGATCATATCGTGGTCATGAACATGTGCGGCCGCGGCGACAAGGATCTGGAGGCGGTTCTGCCTCGTCTGGAAACCATGGGTTTGCTCTGATATGGCCTATACCGAGAACCGACTGACCCGTCTATTCGACCGGTTGAAGGGTGAGAACCGAGGCGCGCTGGGCATCTTCATTACCGCCGGCGATCCGGATTTCGACACCTCGCTCGCGATTATGCAGGGCCTGCCAGGCGCTGGCGCCGATATGATTGAGTTCGGCATGCCGTTCTCCGATCCAATGGCCGACGGCCCGGCGGTCCAAGCCGCCAGCTTGCGTGCGTTGAGTTCTGGTGCCTCTCTGGCCCGAACCCTTGAAATGGTGCGGGTCTTCAGGGCCGATGATCAGAGTACGCCGATCGTCCTGATGGGCTACTACAATCCGATCTATAGCTACGGCGTTGACCGGTTCCTCGACGATGCAATTTCCGCCGGGGCTGACGGACTGATCGTCGTCGATTTACCGCCAGAAGAAGACCGGGAGCTTTGTATTCCAGCTGTCGAACTTGGCCTGCCCTTCGTCCGCTTGGCAACCCCGACAACCGATGCGAAGCGTCTTCCGGCAGTTCTCAAAAACACCTCCGGTTTCATCTATTATGTTTCGATCATGGGCGTCACCGGGACAAAGGACGTGCCGACCGACTTGGTGCGCGCCGCCGTCGCCAGACTGCGTGATCACACCGATATACCGATCGGGGTCGGCTTTGGCATCAAAACGCCGGAGCAAGCGGCCGGCGTTGCACGTGAGGCCGATGCCGCAATCGTCGGCACGGCGGTTGTCGACATCATCAAGGCCAATTTGGATGAGAACGGAAAAGCGACTGCACCGACAGCTCAATCGGTGATCGACTTCGTCGGCCAACTTGCCGATGGCGTCCGTTCCGCCAGGCTTTGATGGCTACATGAGATCGGGAGAATAGGCGATGAACTGGATTACCAATTCCGTCCTGCCGAAGATCAAGGCACTGGTGCAGCCGAAAGAAGTTCCCGATAATTTTTGGACCAAATGTCCAAATTGCTCGGAAATGGTATTCCACCGTCAGCTTGAGGAAAATCTACAGGTTTGTCCCCGATGCGAGCACCACCTGACCATGTCAGTGAAAGCCCGGTTGGAGATGCTGTTCGACGGTGCCGATTGGACATCGGTCGAATTGCCCGAACCGGTACTGGACCCGCTGAAATTCCGCGACCGCAAACGATATACGGACCGACTGAAAGAGCATCAGGGCAAGTCCGAGAACAAGGACGCCATTGTCGTTGCATACGGCAAGCTGGGTGGGCACGACACCGTCATCGCCGTGTTTGACTTCTCCTTTATGGGTGGATCCATGGGGGCGGCGGTTGGCGATGCGCTGGTACGAGCGGCTGAACTTGCAGTGGTTCAAAAGGCACCACTAATCGTCTTTCCGGCCTCCGGTGGCGCCCGCATGCAAGAGGGTATCCTTTCCTTGATGCAGATGCCGCGCACCGTGATCGCCGCCGAGATGGTCAAGGAAAATGGCCTGCCGTTCATCGTCGTTATGACCAACCCGACGACCGGGGGTGTGACTGCCTCTTTCGCCATGCTGGGTGATATTCATCTGGCCGAACCGGGTGCCGTAATCGGTTTCGCTGGTCGCCGGGTTATCGAGGAAACCATCCGGGAGCAATTGCCGGAAGGGTTTCAGCGGGCCGAATATCTGGTTGATCATGGAATGGTTGACATGGTGGTGCGCCGCCATGATCTGCGGGACACATTGGCACGCATCCTCTCGCTCTTGTTGGCGCCGCGCCCGGTTGGCGATGTCGTCCCGATCCCGACGGATCTCAATATAGCCTCGAGTGAAAAGCCCGAGCCGATTGAGGGTGAGATCATCGAAGCCACTCCTTCGGCCGAATGAGCCACCGCGGGACTACAACTCTCTGGCTTGAACCTTGATCTCCCCCGATCCGATCCTCGCGCGGCTGATGGCGCTGCATCCAAAGGAGATCGACCTTTCACTCGACCGTCTCTGGCGGCTCCTGGACCGTCTCGATCATCCCGAGGATAAACTTCCGCCGGTGGTGCATGTCGCCGGAACCAATGGGAAAGGCTCAACCCTCGCCTTCCTGCGCGCGATGCTGGAGGCTGAAGGCTACGCGGTCCACGCCTATATCTCGCCTCACCTCGCGCGCTTCAACGAGCGGATCCGGCTTGCCGGGGAGCTAATATCCGACACAGCGCTCTCAGCTGTTCTGGCGGAATGCGAGCAGGCCAATGCGGATGACCCGATAACCTTCTTCGAAGTCACCACAGCGGCGGCTTTCCTGGCGTATTCGCGCCATCCGGCAGACGTGTTGCTGCTTGAGGTTGGGCTTGGTGGCCGGCTCGACGCCACGAATGTTTTCGAGAAGCCCCTCGCCACCGCGATCACGCCGATCGATATCGACCACACCCGCTTCTTAGGCGACACGTTGACCGAAATTGCCGGCGAGAAAGCCGGAATTCTGAAAGCCGGTGTTCCCTCTGCCATAGCGGCGCAATCGGGTGAAGCTCTCACCGCCATAGAGAAGCGCGCCGAGGCTGTTGGCGCACCGCTTGTGCGCCACGGCCTGGATTGGGAGGCCAAACCGGAGCCGGACGGATTTTCATTTCACCTGAGAGGGGTAAGCCAGCACTACCCTGCCCCCTCCCTCCCCGGTGACCATCAGATCGCAAATGCCGGTTTGGCCCTTGTTCTGGCGCATCTGATCGAAGACCGCTTGCCAACCAGTGTAGCCTCTCGCCAAGCTGGGGTCTCGGGTGCGGTCTGGCCGGCCCGTATGCAACATCTCGTCGGTGGGGCTCTGCCGGCCCTCCTGCCGGAAGGCTCCGAGTTATGGTTGGATGGCGGCCACAACCGGCATGCGGCAGCGGCTGTGGCGGCAGTGCTCAAAGACTGGCGTACCCGCCGACCCGAACGGCCGGTTTGGCTTGTGGTTGGTCTTCTGGACACCCGGCCACCTGAAGAGTACTTGGCGCCATTCGCTGGCCTCGTCGGTGGTGTTCGAACGGTAACCATTCCAGGGGAGGTGGCCGCGTTGCCCGCAGACACCATCGCTCACGTTGCCGAAAATTTGGGAATTCCCGCCGAGGCTAGCGATACCGTCGAGGCAGCTGTTACCGCTGCCGCCCATAACGTCGGCGGGCCGGTAACTGTGCTGATCTGTGGCTCACTCTATTTTGCCGGAGCGGTTCTGCGAATGATGAATTGAGACCGCCAATTGAAACAATAAAAGAAAAAGACCGCGCCGAGGCGCGGTCTTTTGATACTCGTAATACGGGCAGTGTGCTCAGAGAGCTTCCTTAACCCACTGTTCAAGCTGCGACTGTGGCATGGCACCGATCTTCGTCGCCGCAACCTGCCCATCTTTGAACAGGATCAGGGTCGGAATTCCCCGTACGCCATATTGCTGAGGTGTCGAGGGATTGTCGTCGATATTGAGCTTAGCGACAGTCAATTCCGCGTCCATATTCTCGGCAATTGACTCCAAAGCCGGCGCGATGGTTTTACACGGGCCGCACCATTCAGCCCAGAAATCGACAAGAACGGGCTTCGAAGCGCCGAGTACATCGGCGGAGAAGCTATCATCCGTGATCTTAACCGTTGTCATCCATGAATACCCTTTAATGTCCTGTCCCTTGCCCGCTCACGCGCATCTAAGCGGCGTATCACCGGCACCTAATACTGTAGGGATCGACCCGCCAAAGGTCAAGGTCTCTGGATTAACTCATTGATTTATAATATATAATTATCCAGAATACGAACTTGCTGCGATTTGATCTGAAGGTAAAATCATCAAATTTGGACCGTCGGTCCAGAGTAACGCACAGACCACCTCTCGCCCCGGGTAAAGTTGTTCCAGGAGGGCGCGATAGGCCGCCATCTGGCGGAAATAAAGGGTTGGAACCAGTTCCGGCGCGCCCGGAGGCGGTCGATTGGTCTTGAAATCGACCACGGTGACACGCTCCGGCTCGACCACCATACGATCGATCTGCCCAGAGACCACCGTAGCGGTCTCGCCCTCGCCCAAAATTCCGACAATCGGTACCTCGGCGCGTGAATTTGGGCCGAAGAGTCGCCGGAACGAAGATTCTCGTAAAACCTCAAGGATTTCCGCACTATAAGCCGCTTTTTGCTGCTCGGAAAGGTCGTGTACCGGGCGATCAAGAAACTTGTGGCAAGCCTCTTCCCATTTGGCTTCCGGTATTTCCGGCAAGAGCTCCAAAAGCCTGTGCATCAGCACACCGCGCTTAAATCGGGCCGAGCCGTCTTGGTCAAGCGGGGAGGCAACGGCCGGCTCATCCTCGCTGGGCCGTGAAGGTGCGAGAGGCACCGGCGGATGGGGTTCCTGCAACGGCGGCCGACTGGCCCAACCGGGCAATTCGATCCGACCCGGATTAGCCTGGCCCCGCTCTGTCTCTCTTTCGACCTCCGCTTCTTGGCGTCCGGCGAAGACCAGCGCCGGCTCTTGCGAGAGCGAGACCTGTGAAATGTCCGGAAGATCCACCTCATCGCCGAGTTCCGTCATGGCGCTGCGGACGAGTTGGTACCAATTGCCCTCGGGCGGCATTCTGGCGCCATGCCAGCCTGTAACCAACAGACGATCTTCCGCTCGGGTCATCGCGACATAGAGTAGGCGGCGGTATTCCCGATCCCGCACCCGGACCAACCGCCCCCGCTCAGCCGCCGAAACCGGGTCATCGGTCGCAGCATTGGGTGACCAGATCGGCAGTGCCTCCCCAGCATCCGTCTCGATCCATTTCAGAGGATCTAGACGGGTCGGAAGTTGCATCGTATCCGGCAAAAACACGATCGGCGCCTGTAGGCCTTTGGCACCATGCACGGTCATGATACGCACCTGATCCGGCGCACCGGTTTCAAGATCGCGCTTGATCTCGAAGGCGCCAGCGGCGAGCCACTGCAAGAAACCTTGCAGAGATGGTACGTGAATGCGCTCGTAGGCCACGGCCTGAGCCAGAAACTCATCGATTGGGTCGGATGCCTCCGGGCCGAGACGCGCCAGGATGCGCCGCCTGCCCCCTGATGACAAAACTTCTGCGAAGAGCTCGTAGGGCGGCATACGGTCGGCCCGAGCCAGCAGATCCCCCAAATACGCGTGCGCTCCAGTTAAAACGGCATTATCTCCGGCTTTCCGGCGCAGCTCGTCCCATAGCCGCTTGGCGTGGCGATTATTCGCCAAGTCGAACAGGTCATCCTCACTGAGCCCGACAAGCGGTCCCTTAAGCACTGTAGCGAGTGTCAGATCGTCCTCGGGCAACAACAGGAATTGGCCGAGCGCCACCAGATCCATCACTGCAAGTTGGTCGGTCAGCACCATCCGGTCGACACCGGCGACAGCGATCTCGCGTGTCTTCAGGGCGCGCACCAAATCCTCGACCAGCGCGTCGCGGCGACGCACCAGGATCATCACGTCGCCAGGGCGAATGGCACGTCCTTTTGAAGGCAAAGGCTCTTCCTCGACAACCCAACTGGCGATCCTGTCGGCGATGGCCTCGGCCAGGCGGCGGCGCGGACTGTCGGAGGCTATGCGTTCTACCGGTGGCGCCCAGGCCTCACGCGGCAGACCCTCGGCCGGCACAAAGGGGGGCCAAACCTCGACCAACCCGGCCTGGCCGACGCGATGGGGCTCGTGGTGAACCGGCATGGGGTGGCCCTGGTCGTCGCTTTCGACGACACCATCGCCGGCATCGGGGCGGTTGAATACGGCATCAACCGCCTGCAAGACGGGTGCGGTTGAGCGAAACGACATGTCTAGGTCGACCCGGTCCCAGCGCCGTTCGGCGGCGGTCACTCGGCCAGAGAAATGCCGGCGCATTTCGAGGAAGCCGGCAGGGTCGGCCCGTTGAAAACTATAAATCGACTGCTTTACGTCCCCGACGGCGAAAACCGTGCGATTGCGCTCATCCGCACCCTCACCGGCGAAAAACTCTTCGGCCAGAGCCTCGACCACCTGCCATTGTTCCGGATTGGTATCCTGCGCTTCATCGATCAAAATGTGATTGAGCCCGCCGTCGAGCTTGAACAAGACCCAAGGCGCCACGCCAGGCCGGCGCAACAGGTCGCGGGCGGTCAAGACCAAATCCTCGTAATCGAGTAGAGCGGCTCGACGTTTGCTGCTCTCATAGGTATCGACAACCGCCGATACCAATCGCAACAACGCCGATGTCGCCACCGCCACATCCTGAGCCTTGCGACGCTCTTCAACGCGGATCAGCCGCTCGGCTTCTTGCTCCAAGGTAACGAGCATATCGGGATCGGCCTCGGCCAATTTCTTCGTCGCCAGAGACTTGCGCGGCGACCCATCAGCGGTGAGAAACGCCTGACGGTAGGCTGGATAGGAGTCGAGACGCCCGTCACGATCCGAGGCAAGCCAGGCGGCAATAACCTCGCCTCGGCCGATATCGGTTTTCGATCCTCCTGACAGCACCTCCACAGCCTGCTTGAGCCCAGAGCCGTCAAACCGATGATCGTCGCACTCCTGTGCAATCAACCCCTCAACGCTCTCACCCTGGATCGCACCGAGCAGCTTGTGAATTTCAGCGATGGCACCCTCTATGCCGCCACCGCCCGACAGTCTGGCCAGCCGGGCGCGCTCGCGCACCGCGCCGCCCAACAGTTCAAGAAAACCTTGTTCGGCGACCCGCCCGGTAACTTCAGAAAGTGCTTGGGCCAGAGCCGGATCGCCGCCATCTCGTGCACCGTCTTGCGCACCGTTTCGGGCCATCGCCAATACCTGCTCACGCGCGTCAAACAGGCGCTCGCTGGCGCTGCGCTCATCAAGCAGATTGAAATGCGGCGGCACACCGGCTTCCAGTGGAAACCGCCGTAACAATCCTTGGCAAAAAGCATGAACGGTCTCAATCCGCATCCCACCCGGAACATCAAGCACTTGGGCGAAGAGTTTCCGTGCCCGGGATATTTCGTCCTGTACGGGCGTGCGACCGAGCAGTTTTCCGAGATCATCGAAAAGCGGCTTCTCGCCGATCACGGCCCAGTCCGCAAGGCGATGGGCGATGCGCTCGGCCATCTCGGCCGCTGCCGCACGGGTGAAGGTCAGGCAGAGGATGCTGTCCGGCGAGGTATTGGCAATCAGCAGGTTCAACACCCGGTCCGTCAGCACCTTTGTCTTGCCGGTCCCGGCCGAGGCCGCAACCCAAACCGACGCGGCTGGGTCCGCCGCCCGGCGCTGAAGCGCATCAGCCGAGGAGAGCGCGGGAGATATCGACACGGCTCAGCCCTCCTCGCGTGTCGCCCACTCGCGCACGCGGGCGAGATGGGCGTAGTCGTTGTAATCGAGCGCGCGCCCGGCATCCGGTTGGGCAAGATAGGGTGTGTCGGGATCGTCGAAGGTCGCGATCAGATCTTCAAGCCCGGTTCGGGCACTTTCGATCAAGGCATCAAGCCCTTCGGTCGTCTCGATCACGAGGCCCGCCGGATTGCCGCCGGTCAACCGCCAATACGCTAGAGTGTCCAATTCTCCTGCAGGCAGCCCGGGAAATCCCCCAGCCGCCAGAATTAACGCCTCAAGAGGCAACTGCGGCGCCAATCCAGCTTGAAGCTGTTTGCGAGATGGTGCGCCTCCGGTCTTGTAGTCGATCACCGCATAACGCCCATCGCCAGAACGCTCGATCCGGTCGGCCTTTGCTGTGAGTTTGAAGGCACCGGCGGGGCCTTGCAGTGTCATTTCACCCATACATTCCGTTGCAATACGCCCAATCGACCGCCGGCGTTGGTTTTCGTGCTCGATAAACCAATGTGCGATGCGTTCGAACCGCGGCCACCAGAATGCCCAGACTGTCGGATGCGCCATCGTCACACCGAACGCCGATCGTCCATATTCCAACAGCCGGTCAAGCGCATCACCCGGCAAATCCCCTGACGGGTAATCGCTCACCAGGTCATCCAGCGCCTTATGTATAAAGTTTCCGCGATCAGCCGCACCCGGGTCGGCGTCAATTGGATCGAGCGCCTTGAGAGAAAGGATGCGACTGGCGTAGAGGGCGTAGGGATCTCTTATCCAAGTCTCAATACGGGTAGCGGAAAGCTGTCTCGGACGGGCCGAAACCGGTGGCCTCGGCGCCGGCGGGCTCACCGGGTCCGGAACGCCCGGCCGGTCGAGCTCTTTTTGCCAAAGAAGCCAAGGGCCACCCACTGCATCGAGCCAAGCATCGGAATGCCCGGCCGCCATGATCACAGTTTCCAATCTCAGCAGCCAACGAGACGGGACGGTCGGGGAGCCATCGACCCGGCGGGATCGGGTCAGAACAACGTTCGGTGCCATGCACGCCATGGCAAAGTCATGCGCCGAGAGGCCGATCCGACGCTCCGCTTCCGGCAAACCAAAGGATCTACGCATCCCCCGGCTCATCCAGGGATCGGCACCGAGATCCGGTGGCCAGGTGCCCTCGTTCAATCCCCCAAGGACTGTCAGATCGAAATGCTGCAACCGCGCCTCCAACGGGCCAAGAATGGCCAATCGAGGGTGGTGACCGTAGCGCGGGCGCCAAGCACGCCCCTGCAGCAATGCGTCGACCAGCGCTGGATACGCACGCCCGTCGATCGGGTCGGCGTCTTTCGTAGCCTCGTACAAATCGGCAATGAACGCCGCCGCCTCCTCGCCCGCGTCGCCACGCCATAGCCGCACCTCACCCGCCTCATCTTCGCTTGAAGCAAGCCAGGTCACAGCACGGTCATGCGCCTGCAACAAGTCCGCGAGCGAGATCGCCTTGTTCGACATGGCATCGACAAGCGGCCCCATTTCGGCACCGAACCGCTCTGCCCATTCGATCAGATCGGCGTCTGCGTCGGAGCCATGAAGCGCTTCCAGCAAGCCGCTTATACCGGGCCCCGGTCGTGGCCCTCGCAACACGGCACGCTCCAATGCCCGAGCCCGGCGCCGAAAATCGGGAGCTGCCAACCCACCGGCGGCAAGCGGCTGCTTCAGGACTGCCAGCAACGGAACAGGAGCCACGGCGTGCAGCGCCATGGCCGCGGTCAAACGCCAGAGCGCCATAGTTTCGGTATTGGCCAAGGGCTCTCCGGCAGAGTCATCCACCTCGATATCCCAGCGCCTAAGCTCCGACTTAACCCGCCGGGCGAGGGTCCGATCCGGCGTGATCAACGCCGCTGTTCGTCCACCGGTCTCCAATGCCTCGCGCAGCATCAACGCGATCGAAACGGCTTCCTCTTGCTGGCTCGGGCAAAGCAACATCGATACCCCGTCAAGCGGTCGATCATCGGCGGCATGGTCGCGTTGCAGGCGACGCCAATCGCCGGTCGCATCCGCCGGCAACAGAGCCGCATCCAGCAGCCGCCTACGCGCCGCGCGGGGTCCGTCTCCGTCAACGCTTGAGGCTTGGGTGAGCCAAGCCAGCACATCCGGGCGGCTGATATCGAAATGATGCAGCAGCAATGCCAGACCGTGTTGGGGATGGCTTGCATCGGTTTGGATCGAAGCCCAAACCCGGTCGCTGGCCGCTCGATCGAGGCCTGGCAACACGACGGCACCCTTGGGCAACATTCGAACCACATCCATCAGAGCCGCTGTCGAGGGAATACTGCCGGTGGATCCGGCGATGATGATCGGGTCGCTGGGCGGTAACCGGCGCCAGAGCTCCGCCAGCCCCTCGGTCGCGCGGGCCCGCCAGTCGGCCGGATCGATAGCTCCCTCGCGGCCAAGAACATCTGGCCAATATTCCGTCACGATTGCAAGAAAACCGAGGATGTCCTGCCAGTGCGTCGCATATTGATCGGGCACAAGCTGCTTCAGGCCTGAGAAGTCCAAGCCTTCGGTGTGAACCTGATCAACCAGCCGCGCCAATTCCGCCGCCAGAAGAGCCGCCTGGTCCGTCGTAACCGGTGGCAAACCCGCCGCCCGATCGCGGGTTCGGGCAAATCGCAGCACCATCTGCGTCAACATCATCTGGCGCCGTATGCTGGAAATCGCCGGCGGCAATTCCGCAGCACCTGCAAGTCCGGCGACCAGGGCTTCGTCGCCGTCGTCGACATCGCCGATCGGACGAATGCTTGGCAGTAACATGGCCCGGCCATCGCCCAGTCGCAGAAACGCTTCACGCAAACCACGCATCGCTCGTCGGGTCGGCACCATGACCGTGGCTCGGGTCAAAGTCAGGGGGTCGCGCCCAGCCTGCTCCCATAAGCCCTCAGCCAATCGTTCAAGGAAGGGCTCTCCGGCCGGGATGTTGAATACGCGCGAGTTGGTCATCCAACCTCTTTAAAAGAATGGCACCCTCTAAAAGAACGGCACTTCTGGCACATGGCCGTTTGCAAATCGGCGGCGGGCCGCCTCCAAGTCCTCTGGCGTGCTGATATGATACCAGAGACCATCGTGGATCTGGCCAAACAGGCGTCCCGCATCCGCCGAGCGAGTGTACGGCAGGCGCATCGAAAACGGGCCGTCGGGAGTGTCATTGAACACTTTGGGGTGGACGATCGAAACTCCGATATAGGCGTAGGGCGCAACTCTACCCTCCTCCCGCCAGGAGACCCGCCCGAGCGGATCCATCTCAAAATCACCATAGCCATGCCAGCCAAGCACCCGGGCGAAGGAGTAGAGCAGGAGCTGGATGTCCATCTCCTCGCCGTTCCAGGCCGCAGCAAACCGAGCCAGGGTATCGGCCATCCCGTCGAGCCAGACAGCATCGCCGTTGATGACGAAGAACGGCTCGTCGCCCAACTCGGCAAGCGCATTCTTGACCCCACCGCCGGTCTCAAGCAGGTCCTGCTCAGCCGAAAAGGCAATCTCAAGCCCGGTCCGTTTCGACAGATGGTCGACAATCTGGTCTCCGAGGTGCCAATGGTTGACCACCACCTTTTCCACCCCAACAGCCCCGAGATGCTCAAGTGTGCGGTCGAGCACCGTCATACCACCGAGCTCTATCAAAGGCTTCGGGGTCTTATCCGTAATCGGCCGCAGGCGCTCTCCACGGCCGGCACAGAGCACGATCGCGCGTTTCGGTATTTTTGCGCCGTTCGGGCGCAGCTTCGTCAGGAGCATCCGTATTCCATCTCTATGAAAGCCCGCCTCTATGAAACCCCACCTCTATGAAACCTCGCCGCCCGGATTTGGGGTTAGACGCCTGTCTTCCGGCACATGGGTCTCAATCCACTCCCGCACGGCTGCCAGTTCTGGAATTGAAAGATCGGCCATTGTGTGCCGCCAGAGCCGAGGGATATGGGTCAGATACTGGTGATTTCCGTAGAGGACTGACTGGCGCGTGAAAATACCAAAGACTTTCAATGCGCGTTGGGCGCCAAAGGCCAGGTATGACCGCAGAAAAGCATCCTGATCTGACTTGCTCTCAAACCGATCAAGATATGCGGCAAGCAACGGCTGGACGATGGCTTCGGGAATATCTCTTCGGGAGTCCTGTAGCAACGAGACCAGATCGTAGCTCGCCGGTCCAATTACGGCATCTTGAAAATCAAGCAGACCGCAGGCCCGATGTCCGTCGCGGCCCTCCAAAACTATGAGATTGTCGACATGGTAATCGCGCAACACCAAGGTTTCGGGAGCACCGCGCAGGAGCGGCAGGCAGGCGCGCCATGCTTCGATATAGTCAGACCGGGCGGCGTCCGATATTTCCAGCTCCAGTCCCGGACGCAGATACCAATCGACAAACATCGCCGCCTCGGACAGCAGTTTGTCTTCACCATATTCTGGGACCTCACCAACCACTTCACCGATTTGGCGGTCGTGCAAGTCAATCAGAACGTCGAAGGCAAGCCGGTAGAGTTGCGCCTCGTCAGCGCCGTTCGCCAAGGCGCGGGTATAGGTCGCATCGCCAAAGTCCTCGACCAACAAGAACCCGCGCTCTGGGTCTTCGGCCAGGATCTCCGGGGCACTGTAGCCCATGGCGGCAAGTCGGCGGGCGACGATCACGAATGGGCGTACATCTTCCAAATCCGGCGGTGCGTCCATAAGCACGACCCGTTCGCCATTTCGCGCCAGACGGAAATAACGCCGGAATGAGCAGTCGTCGGCCAACGGGAGAGGTGAAGTTCCGGCCCAACCGACACGGGCCAGAAAATCGTGGATTGCCTCTTCGCGTCCGGACTCAAATGTCGCGGTTTCCGCCAATGTCGTGTTCCCCGCCCACAGCGAATCTTGCCTATGCGTTTATCACACCGGCCTCAGTCAGTCGTCGCCACCACAAGGACGAGCCTTCGATGTCGACAATCCTAGCTTCGGGAATATCACAAAATCTGAGCCGAATTGTCAGATTTTTGGCCGGCAGCGCAAGACCAAGGCGATCTGGCCATTCGATCAGGCAAATCGCGGTCTCGAACGCTTCCTCCAAACCCAGCTCCAGAGCCTCCTCGGCATCGACAAGACGATACAGGTCGACATGACGTAGCGAATCGAGCGCATTCTCGTCGCCGAATTCGTACTCCTGGACCAGTGTGAAGGTCGGGCTCGGCACTTCGATCGCACTTCCAGCCCGCGCCCGTATGAAGGCCCTGGCAAACTCGGTCTTGCCGGCCCCGAGGTCTCCCTCCAAGGCTAGTACATCGCCTTGCCGGGATATTCGGGCGAGATTTATGGCCAAAACCCGCGTTGCTTCGACATCGGCGAGCCGGATGTGCAATTGAAAGCCTGCATCCGCATCTGCAATTGGGGACACGTCCTCGTTGGCGTGATTTGTTGGCATTCGCGGGCTCATTTTATTCCCGGTTCACCTCACGCCTGGCCGATCGGTAAACGCAAGCGAACGGTGGTGCCCTCATCGACTGCGGACTCCAATTCAACCGTACCGCCATGCAACTCGATCAAGCTCTTGACCAAAGACAGGCCGAGCCCGACACCAGGCGACGCGGCACGGCCAGCCCTTTCGAACCGCTCGAACACCTGACCCTGTTCCTCCGGAGCAATACCAGAGCCTGTATCGATGACGGAAAACACGATCTCCGGGCCGTCCACTTGCGCAGCCAGGGTAACGGTTCCACCGGATACACTGAAGTTCATCGCATTCGACATCAGATTATACAGCGCCTGGGTCAACCGCACCGGATCACCCTCAATCGTCTCCAGGTCGATATCGATTGCGCGGCGCAATTCCAATCCATTGGCCCGGGCGCGCTCCTGGCACAACATTTCGACATCCGCGATCAGGTCCAGAATATCGACCTGTTTGCGATCCAGTTCCATATATCCAGCCTCGATCGAGGCAAGATCCAGAATATTGTCGACCAGACGAACCAAGCGTTCGGACGACTCGACGATGGCATCGGTATAGCTAAGCTGACGATCGTTCAGGGGCCCGAATCGTGGATCATGCAACAACTCGGCAAAACCGGTGATGGCATTGAGCGGTGTGCGCAACTCATAGGAAATATTGGCGATAAACTCGCTCTTCAACCGGTCTGCAGTAACCAGGGCTTCGTTCCGTTCCTGTAGGATCCTTTGAACGTTCAAGCTATCGCTGATATCGCGATAGGTGATCAGGGTACCGCCATCTGGTAATGGCAAATAATCGGCATCTACAGCGCCGCCGCCAACCCGGGCCAACCGTTCGGACGCCACCTCGCGTTCGCCAATGTGCAAGATCGACGTTGCCCGAATTTCATCCCAGGGTGCCGCCGCATCGAAACAGGGGCGCATGGCATCGACAACCTGGCTGAAATGCGCCTCTCCGTCCCGCAGGCTTGCCGGTAAGCTCCAAAGCTCCAAGAACGCCGGATTGGCCAGGCGCAAACGCCCATCGGCGCCGAACACCGCCACACCATCGCGCAAATGATCGATGGTTTCGCGCTGCACTTCCAAGGCTGTGTTGAACGACCGCTCAAGCGCCAGCATGTCGGTCACATCCTCGAAGGTCATCAGCAAACCGCCGAACGGGTGCGGCGTGACCACCATCCGGATCGTGGTGTCGTCAGGCAGAAACAGTAATTCCTCGTGGGAGTCGATTACGCTGGTAAAGAGTGCTGACCATTCCTCGCGATAGGCTCGATAATCCGATTGCTCCGGCAACCGACGACGCTCGCGCAGCGCTTCCAACAACTCGATCAACGATGGGCTCTCGGAAATAATCGATACATCGAGGCGCCACAACCGGGCGAAGGCCGTATTGGCAAACGTCAATCGTCGGTCCGGCCCAAAGATCGCGATCGCGGTTGCCAGCTTCTGCAGCACATCCTGTTGGGCGGCGACATGGCGCTCAAGTTCACCCTGAAGGTCTTCCAACTCGGTCATATCGACCGCGTGGCCAATGGCGCCGCCGCCTTCCGCATCGCTCAACGGTTCGGCGGTGACCTGAAACATGCGTGGGGTTCCATCGACCACGGCGCGGCGGCTCTCGACCTGAGCCGAACCCACGGACATAGCTCGTCGCGCCAAAAGTCCGGGCATCTCGTTGACCCGTAGCAAAGGAACAGCCGCGCGATTGTTATCAATCAACTCACCATCGGCATTACGCCGCCAGATTGCGACACCGAGCCCATCGATAACCCGTTCCAATCGGCTGAGCGCCACCTCGAAGTCCCGAACCTTAGCCTCGGCCTCATCGGCCTTGGCCTCAGCCTCATCGGCTCTGCGACACTCATCCGCCCGCCGGCGCTCGCTCTCTCCGGTCCGCGCGGTTTGGCGCAGCAACACGCCAATCAAAACAACCAGCACTGCCCCACCACCACCGAACAGCGCTATATCCATTCCGGCCATGCCGATTCCTTCCGTCTGGACTTGAGCATGCGCAACGTTCGGCCAAATCGATGCAGTCGCTATGGCTACCACTTTGGTCGCCACGACCCACCTTTTAGAGATTTGCTTCATCCGTCTCACGAGGGAAAGCCTACGGTCCCGCGCCATTCGCCTCAAGCCCTATGAGAATTCGGATGGATTGGCGCTCTCGATCACCAGCGCTGTCGGCCTACCTGGTGATACCGAGGCCAATAGCCGGAACGACCGCAGCCATCAGGGTCGACGTCAAGCGCGGCACCCAAAACAGAAACGGGGGAGCTGATAGCTCCCCCGTAGCGCTTCTCTTAAGCCAATCGGGCCTAGTAGCGGTATGTCTCCGGCTTGAACGGGCCCTCGGTCGAAACGCCGATGTACCCGGCCTGCTCGCTGTTCAGCTTTGACAGCTCTGCGCCAATCTTCGAGAGGTGAAGCATTGCGACCTTCTCATCGAGCTTCTTCGGCAGCACATAGACCTTCTTGTCGTATTTGGCGTGATCTTTCCAAAGCTCAATCTGGGCCAGGGTCTGGTTCGTGAAGGACGCGCTCATCACAAAGCTCGGATGACCGGTAGCGCAACCGAGGTTCACCAGGCGGCCCTCGGCCAGCAGCAACATGCGCTTGCCATCGGGGAATATTACCTCGTCGACCTGGGGCTTAATGTTCTCCCAGGTGTAGTTCTTCAGCGCGCTGACCTGGATCTCGGTATCAAAGTGGCCAATGATGCAGACGATCGCCCGATCCTTCATCTCACGCATATGGTCGATCGTGATGACGTCCTTGTTGCCGGTCGCGGTCACGAAGACGTCGCCGTACTTGCAGGCGTCATCCATGGTGACGACCTGATAGCCTTCCATGGCAGCCTGCAGGGCGCAGATCGGGTCGACCTCGGTGACCACGACACGAGCGCCGCCGTTACGCAGGCTGGCGGCCGATCCCTTGCCGACGTCACCGTAACCAGCGACCACGGCGACCTTGCCGGAAAGCATCACGTCGGTCGCCCGGCGAATACCGTCGACCAGGCTCTCACGGCAACCATAGAGGTTGTCAAACTTGGACTTGGTGACACTGTCGTTGACGTTGATCGCCGGGACCTTGAGCGTGCCGGCATTCTCCATCTCGTAGAGCCGGTGAACACCGGTGGTGGTTTCCTCCGACAGGCCTTTGACCTCGCCCATCAGCTCGGGATAATCCTCATGCATCATCAAGGTCAAGTCGCCGCCATCGTCGAGCAGCATATTCGGTGTCCATCCGTCCGGTCCCTTGATGGTCTGATGGATGCACCACTCGGCCTCTTCTTCGGTTTCGCCTTTCCAGGCAAAAACCGGGACCCCGGTTGCCGCTATCGCGGCGGCGGCCTGGTCCTGGGTCGAGAAGATGTTACAGGACGACCAACGGATCTCAGCGCCGAGATGGGTCAGGGTTTCGATCAGCACCGCGGTCTGGATCGTCATATGCAGGCATCCGGCGATGCGGGCGCCCGCCAGCGGCTGACTGTCGCCATATTCTTCACGTGTGGCCATCAGGCCCGGCATCTCAGTTTCGGCGATCGCAATTTCGCGGCGCCCCCATTCGGCTAGCGAGATGTCGGCGACTTTGTAGTCGGTGAATTCGGCCATATTCGGTACCCCTGATGAGAAAAGCGGGTGATCGGATTTATTTTCGCGGTGGCGTATAGCAGGCGGCCCGATGTCCGGCAAGATGTGGAAATTCGGAGCCGCTATTGTATGTTGGCGGAGGTCGGCTGGGGGCCTCCAACATCGAGCCTCAAATCCCATCTCGTAGGCGGTTCGCGAGATCGCCCATCCGGTCCGCTTCCAGATTGGCGAAGGCAAAACGCAGGCATTGCTCTTGGCCGGGCCCGAAGAATGAGCCCGGCAGGCAGAGTATGTTTGCCTCGTCAGCCAGGCGCCGGGCGACCGCGTGCCCTGTCTCGCCGGCAAATGGGTGGCGGACATAGGCGAAAAAGGCGCCGCTGGAAATCAACTCATAGCCAAGATCGTTGGCTCGGAAGATTTCCTCCAAAGCATGCCGGCGTTCAGCCGTCTCCCGCCGGCGATCGGCGACCCAGTCGGAAAGGTTTTCAAGTCCGTAGAGAGCTGCATCCTGGGCAATACGGGCGGCGCAGATTGAGACTGTATCCATAATCTTGGCCACCGCATCGATCATCGCCGGCCCGGAAATGACCGAACCGACACGATAGCCGGTCAGACTGAAGGATTTGGAAAAGCTGAAAAGCTGTACCAAGGTCTCGCCCCACCGCTCGTCGCGAAACAGATCATGTGGCGGGGTACCTGGCGCAAGGAAATCCTTGTAGGTCTCATCCAGGATCAGCGCGATGCCACGATCGGCGGCGAGGTCGCGAAATTGGGCCAGCACCTCCGGTGGATACACGGCCCCCGTCGGATTATTCGGGCTGACCAGTACGATAGCGCGGGTACGCTCGGTGATCAGGGTCGCTGCCTCTGCCGGATCCGGAACGCCTGCACGGTCAGCGCGAAACGGTAGGTGAACCGCCTCAATCCCTTGCATCTCAAGCCACATTTGATGATTGAAGTAATACGGCACCGGCAGGAGGATCTCGTCGCCTGCTTTGGCCAAAGCCAATACGGCCAAGCAGAAGGCCTGATTGCATCCGGCCGTGATCTGCACGTTATCGGCGGCGATACTGCCGCCGTAAACCCCGCTCATATGAGCGGCGAGGGCCGCGCGCAGAGGCATAATGCCGCGAATAGCCGTGTACTGCGCCGCCTCGAAGCTCATGACCCGCTCGGCCAAATGCTGACGCAAGGCCTCGGCCGGTGGATAGCTCGGCACGGCCTGCGCCATATCGAGCAACGGCTTTTCGGCTGGGAATTTGCGCCCGGCGATCCAAGATTGGGCTTCGGCGATCGGCGGATCGATGGCGTCCGTGACCAAGGAATTTACGGCAGGCATGAGCGATCCTGTTCACTGGGGGGTTCACCGGGGGCGTTCACTAGGGTTGACCCACGCTTTTTATGGGGAGTATGGAGAGCCGTCCAGCCCGATCGGGATTTGATGGTCTCCCGCGGCGACGCACCCCCGTGTCCGACCATCCTGGAGTTTTACGCATGCGATACTCAAAATACGTCGAGGCCATGCAGGCCATGAACGCCGTCGACAGCGCCTGGGCGATCCATGGCGAGGCGCGCCGCCGTCAGCGCGAAGGCGAAGAAGACTTGCTGGTGCTCTCGATCGGTGACCACGATTTCTCAACCGACGATCAGATCGTCGATGCGGCGGTCGATTCTCTCAGGTCCGGGCGGCACCACTACTCCGGCAACGTCGGCATGCTAGAGACCCGCCAGGCGGCGGCGGAATATTACACCCGCACAATTGGCGAGACGGTCGACCTGGAAAACATCGCGATCGTTCCGGGCGCGCAGTGTGGCGTTTTCGCCTCGTATCAGGTCACGCTTGATGCTGGCGACGAGATCATCGTCTTCGATCCGATGTACGTAACCTATGAAGGTGCCATCCTCTCGCGTCACGCCAAGCTGGTGCGCGTTCCACTTCGCCCAGAGAACGGCTACCAGCCGGACCCGGACGATGTACGCGCCGCAGTAACACCACGCACCCGGGCGATCATGTTGAACTCGCCCAACAATCCTATGGGCTCCGTCGTCTCGCGCGAAGGGATGGAGGCGCTGGCAGCGATCTGTATTGAGCATGACCTGTGGATGATCTCCGACGAGGTTTACGCCACGCTCACCTTTAAAAGTCAGCATGTTTCGCCGCGCCTCATTGATGGCATGGCCGAGCGCACGCTCTCAGTCCACAGCCTCTCGAAGTCCCACGGCATGACCGGGTGGCGTCTCGGCTGGGTGGTCGGCCCCAAGCCGGCGATCCAGGCGATTGGCGATGTTCTCGGCTCTCTGATGTTTGGCACCGCCATGTTCATCCAGGATGCGGCTCAAACCGCCCTGACCGCTGCTTCCGATCGGGTGACCGCCAACATTCGTGAGACTTATCGCCATCGCCGCGACGTGATATGCGAGGCGCTTTCCGGCGTGCCTCGAATTCGGTTCTTCGAGCCCGAAGCCGGAATGTTCCTGATGGTCGATGTTCGCGATACCGGGCTCGGCAGCATGGAATTCGGACGCAAATTGCTAGATGAGCAGAAACTCGCGATTTTGCCGGGCGAGGGCTTTGGTCCGTCACTCTCAGGACAATTGCGCCTCAGCTATTGTGTCGAGGAAGACCAGCTACGCGAAGCCGCCAGACGCATCGCGGCTTTCGTGCAAAGACACGCAAAGGCCGCTTGAGGAGAAGGCAGGAGCGCCCTCACAGTCCCTCATTGAAATCATCCAGCAGGGCCGAGATCCGGCCCTCGTCGGCTTGATCCAGAATCGCCTGGGCCCGGCGGGTGGCGGCGCCCAAATCAAGGGCCCGCACGCGTTGCTTGACCCTGGGGATGCTGTGCGAGGTCATCGATAGTTCGCGCACCCCCATGCCCAAAAGCAAGGGCGCGAACCTCGGGTTGCCAGCCATCTCGCCGCAAATCGAGGTCGGGATGCCAGCGCGCTGGGCGGCTCCGACCGTATCCTGCATCAGTCGCAAAACCGCCGGATGCAATGGGTTATAAAGATGCGCCACTTGCTCATCCCCGCGATCGATCGCAAGCGCGTACTGGATCAGATCGTTGGTTCCGATTGCGAAGAAATCACATTCGCGTGCCAGGGCATCGGCTGTGAGGGCTGCTGCCGGAACTTCTATCATCGCTCCCAGCGGCGGCATCTCGGCAACCATCCGCGCCTTGCGACGCTTCAAGCGGGTCCAGACTCGTTTCAGGATTTTTCGAACCTGCCGTACCTGGCTAGCCGAGGAAATCATCGGCAGTAAAATTCGGATCGGTCCATGCGCTCCAGCACGCAGGATCGCTGCGAGCTGTGTCTCGAGAAGACCCGGTTCCTTGAGGGATAGCCGGATAGCGCGTAGCCCAAGCGCTGGATTGGCGCCCTCGACAATGACATCGCCAAGCGCCGCAATCAGTTTTTCTCCACCCACATCGAGGGTTCGAATGGTAACCGGGCGCCCCTCCATGCCCTCGACGATGCCGCGCAACAGGGCATATTGCTCTTCTTCGTTCGGTAACTCCTCCCGGTTCATAAACAAGAACTCGGTGCGCAGCAGCCCGACCCCCTCGGCGCCGGCCCGGTTGGCCGCCTCCACATCGCGGGGCATCTCGATATTGGCCTGCAGCACCGCGCGCCCGCCATCTCGGGTTGCCGCCGGTAGTGAGCGAAGCCGCGCCAGTTGACGCCCAAGCCGGCGGCGGGCCTCGGCCTTGCGCTTGTATTCGGCGAGTGTCTCCTCGCTCGGATCGAGCACGATGCGCCCGGCGTCTCCGTCGACAATGACAGTCTGGCCCGCCCGCGCCTTGCCCAACAATCCGGGGGCGCCGAGCACTGCCGGCAACCCCATCGAGCGTGCCATGATCGCGGTGTGGCTTTCGGCCCCGCCAAGAACGGTAACGAATGCTGAGACCCGCTCCGGGTCCATCAAGACCGTATCGGCCGGGCTCAGCTCGTCGGCGATTAGGACCGTCCCTGGTCGAAGCATTGAAAAGGCCTGAAACGGCGTATCGGTCAGATGCCGCAAGATCCGCGAGCCGATGTCGCGGACTTCCTGTACGCGGGCGGCGAGATAGGCATCCTTAACCGCAGCGAAGCCTTGCGCGATTTCTCGAACCACGCCCTGCACCGCAGCCTCGGCGTTGATGCCGCGTTCTCGGATCTGCCGCTCGACGCCCCGTGTCATGCGTGAGGACCCCAGCATGGCACCATGTGCATCAAGCAGAAGCGTCAGTTCCTCGGCCGCAGTTTCCGGTAAACCCCGGGTCTTCAGTTTCAACTTGTCGAGTTGCTTATGTGCTTTCACGAGGGCCAATTGAAAGCGCGCGACCTCGCTTTCGATCGCATCCTCGCCGACCAGGTACTCCGAAACCTGACCGATACCGGTTTCCATCAGATGAGCCTCGCCGACGGCGATCCCACTTGAGACACCGACGCCATCCAGCACGATTTGCTTGGGTGCTTTCTTGCGTTTAGTACTCACCGGCTAACTCCTCTCGGCTCAGTCCTCCCAGCTCAACCCTCCGAGATCAATCCTCCGAGCTCAATCCTCATCGAAACGATCGTCGACGAGCTGGGTTATAGCATCAAGCGCTGCCACCGCATCGGTTCCCGCCGCCGCAACATGGATCTCCGTGCCCGGAGAGGCCGCCAACATCATCAGCCCCATGATCGAGCGCCCGGAAACGGTTTCACCGTCTTTGCTTACGTTGACGTCGGCGGTGAAGGTCTCGACCAGCTTTACGAATTTAGCTGCAGCACGCGCGTGCAGACCGCGCTTATTGACAATCGTCAGCCTGCATTCGACCGGCTCGGCGTTCTCCGCCGGCTTGGAGATATCCATGTCGTTCGGCAAATCAATCCCCGGTCAGCACTTGCGAAGCGATACGAATGTATTTTCTGCCGGCTTCCTGAGCCGCCGCCGCCGCATCACTCATCGACATCGACGCCCGCGCACTGGCAAGCTTAACCAGCATCGGCAGATTGACGCCGGCGATAACCTCGATATTCGCTTGATCCATAATCGATATCGCAAGGTTGGAGGGCGTTCCGCCGAACATGTCGGTCAGCACGATCACCCCCTGGCCCGCGTCCATCTCCTTGACCGACTTTAGGATCTCGTCGCGACGCTGTTCCATATCGTCGTCGGCGTCGATGCAGATCGTTGAGACCCTATCGAGCGCACCCACCACATGCTCAAGTGCGCTGCGTAGCTCATCGGCTAAACGCCCATGGGTCACGAGCACCAGCCCAATCGGCGCCCCTTCCTCAGCCTCTGCCATTCCCCACTCCAGATTTTCTGCCCAGTTTGATCACCCTGTTTGATCGTTTTTGGTCTTGTCACCGCGCGCCTTCATGACTCGGACGCTTTGCGAGCGACATCCCGATGCAACAGGGTGACAGGATGCCCCCCGCTCTTCAACCGCTTCGCCAATTCTTCAGAGACGAAGACCGAACGATGCTGGCCACCCGTGCATCCGACCGCGAGCGTCAGGTAGCTCTTGCCCTCCGCCTTGTAACGCGGCAACAGCGGTTCGATCAGCCCAATCAAATTGGCAAAAAACGGTGCAAACCCCTCGTCGCGCGCGATAAATTCGGCAACCGGAGCGTCGCGCCCATCGAGCGGTCTGAGGTCGGTGTCCCAATGCGGGTTGTTGAGGAACCGCACATCGAAAACCATGTCCGCATCTCTTGGGATCCCGTTCCGGAAACCAAATGATGTCACGGTAACTGTTAGCCCACGCTCACCGTCTATTCCAAGGCGCTCGAGCAGCAAGCGCCGAAAATCCGTCAACGAGGTCTGCGAGGTATCGAGGACCACATCAGCCAAATCTCGGATCGGCGCCATCATTCGGCGCTCCAGGCGAATGCCATCGATCACCCGGCGGTCCTGGGCCAAGGGATGGCGACGGCGGGTTTCGGTAAAGCGTCGGATCAACACATCATCGTCGCAATCGAGATATACCACCTGGATCGCAACATCATCGCGGCCACCATGCCGGTCCAGTTCAGCAACCAACGCATCCACGGCAAAATCGCGGGTTCGTACGTCGACCCCGACGGCAATCCGAGGCGGCCCGGTTTCGCGGTTGGCCGACGGCGCGAACAATGCCGGCAAGAGCGCCAGCGGCAGATTGTCGACCGCCTCAAAGCCTGCATCCTCTAGCGTTTTTAAGCAAGAGGTCCGCCCGGCCCCTGATAGGCCGGTGACCAAAACCGCATGGCGGGAACCCGTCTCGCTCATCACCGCTTCCCTTTCAGATCGACGCGATCGACGTCAGTGCCAAACGCAGCTTAATAGGCGCCGAAGCCTCGAACGGTGCCAAACCCAACAGCGGAACCGCAAGACCGAGATATTCACAGGATCCTGGGTCCGGCGCTCGCTCAACCTGATCGACCGGCACCATATCGACAACCAATACCAGCGGCGCGCGCGGAACACTATCGACCGGCACAATTCCAATGCCTCGGATTTCGATTTGGCCGGATATCACATCCGGTGCCGCCGCGACCAAGGTACTGCCCTCCCGTGCGAGGCGGGTCTGATCGTCAGCCACCAAGCGCCCACCGGCATCGATAACCCTAAGAGCCAGATCGGACTTGCCGCTGCCCGACGGGCCGCGCAGAAGCACGCCTCGGCCATCGATCGCCACACAGGTTCCCCAAACCAGCTCCATGGGAAGGATTCGTCACGCGTCGAGGCGGAGAGTCAATGCTCGCGCTGTCTCAGACGGTGGGAGGGTGCATTTTTTCCGTCAGGCGTGGTATCGAGACCACAAATCGTGCCCCCGCTACCGCGCCGTTCTCGTCATTCCTATTTTCCGCCCAAATTCGGCCAGCATGCGCTTCGACGATTTGGCGCGATATCGACAATCCCAAGCCGGAATGGGTCCCGAACTTTTCACCCTCGGGGCGTTCACTGTAAAACCGATCAAATATTGCAGCGAGTTTGCCTTCCGGAATGCCCGGGCCATCATCTTCCACCGAGACAATCACGGTTTCGTCGTCTACTCGAGCCTGAAGGCGCACAGTGCCGCCTTCGGGTGAAAAGCTGACCGCGTTGGCGAGAAGATTGCGCACAACCTGAACCAATCGGTTCTCATGTCCCTGCACAAACAACGCCGAACCGTCCGGGATTTCGCAGCGAACCGCCACACCACGATTAGCACCGGTCGCGGTCTGCAACTCCGCCATCATCGTAAGCATAGCGCCCATATCGAGCGGGCCGGTCTCGTCGCGAGACAACTCCGCATCCAGTCGCGAGGCCTCGGAAATGTCGCTGATCAAGCGGTCAAGCCGGGCGACATCGTCATGAATGATGGCGAGAAGCTTTTTCTGCTGCTCCGGGTCGTCGATCCTGGTCGCGGTCTCGACAGCACTGCGAACCGAGGTCAGAGGGTTCTTGATCTCATGCGCCACATCGGCAGCGAAACGCTCGATCGCGTCCATGCGCTGCCAAAGAGCCTCGTTCATCTCGCCAATCGCGCGTGACAAGTCACCGATCTCATCGCGCCGCTCGACGAACTCAGGGATCGCTTGGCGACGATTTCGGTTCGCCGTGACCGCCTCTGCTGCCGCCGCCAAGCGTTGCACCGGCCGGGTGATCGAGCCCGCCAGATAGAGCGACAGCAATACCGTGATCGCGAACACCACGGCGAACACGCCCAAAATTTCAAACCGAACCGAGCGCACCGCCTGATCGATCTCTCTGCCATCAATCGACAACATCAAGGCGCCCAGGACATGGCGGTAGTTCTGCACAGGCACGGCAACGCTCAAAACCAACTCACCCTCGTCTGTCACGCGAACTGTGCTGGCATTCGCTCCCGCCAGGGCGGCCATCACCTCTTGGTATTGCCGTGCATGCTGAACCGCCGCCTCGCGGTAGTGAGGCATGTCGCCCCGCCTCGGCAACCAGTTCACGACACGCTCGTAAATGCGCACCGCGAACTCGCCGCCAAACCCACTGGCAAACCCGCCACCAGCCTCGCTGCCCGGTGGCGGCAAGGGGCGGATCTGAACCAAGCCACCCGGCAACCCACCGGGCCGTCCAATCACCAAGCTGTCGGCGATCAAAATACCGTCGGAGGAAAAGACCCGTGCACGCTTGCCCAACAAAAGACTGGCACGTCGCAACATGCGTCGAACAATGTCGTCTGACAGCCGTTGATCGGCTGCAAATTTCTGTTCGATTGCAAGTTCGGCGATTGCCCGGCCAAAGATCTCGGCTTGACCAGACATGGCTTCCAACTCGGCCCGAATAAGGCTGTTCTGATACCGGTCGAGATAGAGCACACCGACAAACAAGATGGCGACCGCGAAAAGGTTGATCGCCAATATGCGTGCCGTCAGACGCGACAATCTTCGCCGTCCGGTTTTCAGGCTCTTAGTCAGGCTGCCGCCTCCAGGCTCGGATCGCGATAACGATACCCAACACCATACAACGTCTCGATCTGATCGAAGTCCTCATCCACGACTTTGAACTTCTTGCGCAGTCTTTTGATGTGGCTGTCGATGGTTCGATCGTCGACATAGATGGACTCTCCGTAAGCCGAGTCCATCAACTGGTCGCGGTTCTTGACGTGCCCTGGTCGGGTCGCAAGTGACTTCAGGATCAGGAATTCAGTGACCGTCAGCGCCACAGGCTGGCCGCGCCAGGTGCAGAGATGACGTGACGCGTCGAGCACCAGATCACCGCGCACGATCATCGACTCCGCCGAAGTTTCGCCATCGTCCTGCGCCAGGTCCTGGCGTCGTAGCAAGGCCCGGATCCGCTCGATCAACAGGCGCTGCGAGAACGGTTTGGTGATGTAGTCGTCGGCACCCATCCGCAAACCCAGAACTTCGTCCACCTCGTCGTCCTTCGAGGTCAAGAAGATCACCGGCACGGCGGAGTTTCGTCGCAGCCGCTGCAGCAACTCCATCCCGTCCATACGCGGCATTTTGATGTCGAGCACCGCCAGGTCAGCCGGGCGCTGGGTCAAACCCCGCAGGGCTTCCTCCCCATCATTGAAGGTCCGGACCTCAAAGCCTTCCGCTTCCAACGACATGGTGACAGAGGTTAGGATATTTCGGTCGTCATCGACGAGCGCTATGGTGTGAGCCATGATCTCGCCCCCTTAGATAATGTTCAGTTCCAATCGGCCCAACGTGGATACCGACCCTGCCTTAATCGGCGAACATTGCGGCAGGTATGTGGCGTCAACGCGGCAGTTTCGTGCAAACAACCGGTCCGCAGAGATTGGACCGCGACGTTTAGTCGACAGGCGATGCGATCCTATCTCATATAGGGTGAACCGACGCAATCCGCACTATAAACCGATCTGAGAAGGTGGTCATGACTGAAGCTGACAATAGCGAGACCAAACCGGGTGAAAGCATCCGTCAATTGATCCGAGACGCCGATCACGCGACACTGTCAACCTCGGAGCGTGGCGGGGGTGGGTGGCCATACGGCTCGCTGGTGTTGGCCGCATGCGACCACGATGCGGCACCGTTGATCTTCATTTCCGATCTTGCCGATCATACCAAGAACATCGCCGAAGACGATAGGGTCTGCCTGCTCTACGACAATACCGCCGGGCTTGAGGATCCCTTGACCGGCGCGCGAGCGAGCATACTCGGACGCGCCCACCCGATCGAGGATGCGCGCCTTTTGGAGCGTTACGTACGTCGTCACCCAAGCGCCGAATTGTACAAATCCTTCACCGATTTCAATCTCTACCGGGTAGAGATCGAGCGCGCGCATCTGGTGGCCGGTTTCGGGCGCATACATTGGGTCGGCGGCGACAAAGTGCTCGTCGCGGCAAGTGAGGCTCTGCAAGCGGCGGAGGCCGATATCATCGAACACATGAACACGGATCACGCCGACGCCCTGCAGTTGTATGCCACCCAACTCGACGACCAAGACGGTGAGGGATGGATCATGACCGGTATCGATGGCGAAGGCTGTGACCTCAGATCAGGCGGAAAAGTGTCACGGGTCGCCTTCGAGTCCCTGGTAATCGACGGCCCCAGCGCCCGCGCCGAACTTGTCGGATTGGCGAAAAAGGCAAGAGGTTGAGGCGCTTGCAACCACGATGCGGAAACCCATTTCGCCGGGTGTTGCGTTCGCCCGCGAAGGGTCTTATTCAAGAGTATTGAAGGGACGTAACTTACAAGTCCCAAAAAGATCTTCACCGGGAGGAAAAGCGTGGACATCATTGGCCTCGGAGCGGGCAAGCACGGGTTGGAGAACCATGGGCTCTTCAATACCGGGGACGTATACTGGAACCTCTCGGAGCCGGCGCTCTACGAGGAAGCCATCCAACGCGGTGAGGGTGTGCTAACCCGAGGCGGCGCGCTGTCGGTCAATACCGGCGTGCATACCGGGCGGGCACCGAAAGACAAATTCATCGTCGATTCTCCGCTGACCCACGGCGAAGTCGACTGGGGCGCGGTCAACAAGGCGATCTCGCCCGAGCAGTTCGACGTGATGCACGGTCGCATGGCTGCCTACTACCAGGACCGCGACGCCTTCGTGCTCGACTGTTACGCCGGCGCTGATCCCGCTCACCGTTTGCCGGTGCGCGTGGTGACAGAGAACGCCTGGCACAAGCTCTTCGCCCGCAACATGTTCATCCGTCCGCCGGTTGAGGATCTGGAAAACTTCGAGCCGGCCTTCACCGTGCTGCATGCGCCGGGACTGCTGTCCCGCGGGCCCGAGGACCAGCTGAATTCAGAGACCTTTATCCTGGTCAATTTCGACAAGCGCATGATCCTGATCGGTGGTTCGTGGTACGCTGGAGAAATCAAGAAGTCGATCTTCGGGGTCATGAATTATCTGATGCCGGCTGCCGGCGTTCTGCCGATGCACTGCTCAGCCAACGTCGGACCGAAGGGCGATAGCGCGATCTTTTTCGGGCTGTCCGGTACCGGCAAGACCACTCTCTCAGCCGACAGCTCTCGCATGCTGATCGGCGACGACGAGCATGGCTGGTCGGAAAACGGTATTTTCAATTTCGAGGGCGGTTGCTACGCCAAGGTGATCAAGCTTTCACCCGAAGCCGAGCCGGAGATTTATGCCACCACGCACCGGTTTGGCACGGTGTTGGAGAATGTGGTCTATGACGACACGAACCGGGGTCTCGACCTCGACGACGGACAGTTCACCGAGAACACCCGGGCCTGCTATCCCCTCGACTTTATCCCGAACACATCTGAAACCGGCATGGCTGGCCATCCGGACAACATCGTCATGCTGACGGCCGACGCCTTCGGTGTCCTGCCGCCGATCTCAAAGTTGACGCCGGAACAGGCGATGTACCACTTCCTCTCGGGCTACACCGCTCGGGTTGCGGGTACCGAAAAGGGGCTCGGCAACGACCCACAGGCAACATTCTCAACCTGCTTTGGCGCCCCCTTCATGGCGCGCCACCCGAGTGTCTATGGTCAGATGTTGCGCGATCGTATCGCCAAGCACGGCTCGAGCTGCTGGTTGGTCAACACCGGCTGGTCCGGCGGGCGCGCCGGTAGTGGCGGTGAGCGCATGGCGATCAAGCACACCCGCGCAATGGTGCGGGCGGCGGTCGACGGCTCACTGGCCGCGGCTCCGGTGCGCTCGGATCCGAATTTCGGCCTGTTGATCCCGGAGACTTGCCCGGATGTGCCGAACGATGTTCTGGAGCCGCGCACAACCTGGTCCGACAAGGGTGGCTACGACAACACAGCCGCTGAGTTGCGCGGTCGGTTCGAAGAAAATTTCACTCAGTTCGAAGAATTCGTCGATGACAAGGTGAAGGCCGCCGGGATCCGCCGCGCCGCCTGATCGTTGGCCATAACAGTTAAACCGCCCGTACCTACCCAAGATCGCGGGCGGTAAATTAAAGGGGACATTCTGCTTTATGCCATAAAGCAGAATGTCCCCTTTTATATTCTCAGGACATCAGCGTCGTCATGACCTCGGCCAGACCTTCCTCGAAGCCTGTCTGGGTACTGATGATTGGGGTCCCTTCGGGCACCCCCGCCAGCTCATTGTGGCCCGGCTTAAAGCTAGTCACGACGGCAACCGGGATGTCCTGGGTGGCGTTCATAGTGTTCAAAGCGCGGATCACATCCACCCCACCAAGCCCATCCAGCGTTGGAGATATCAGGATCAGATCCGGGCGTCCGAGAACGGCCTCGCGCAAGCCTTCGAACGGATCGGTCGAGATAATCGTGCCACACCCAAGTTCGCCCAACACGGCGGCCACCAGCCGACCAATAATGCGATTGTGGTTCACCAGCAGGACCTGGATACGCTTGCCGCTTGAAGCCGTGATCGCGTGGCTGTGAAATACCGGCAAGGACGTCAAGATTTTAGTCATCGCCGAGTCGTTTGGGTTCTTGGCCTTCTCAACGATCGTTGTCAGATGGTCGAGAAAAACATGCACTTCGCCCCAATCAATCTCACCGGCATCATCGGATTGCTTTATGTAGCTCTCCAAGCGATGCGAGATGGTGGTAATGGCCGGAAAACCGAACATGCCGCCCATGCCTTTCAGGCTATGGATCTCGCGATGGACGTCGATACTGATGTCGCGCCACTTCTTGGCACCGGATTCAATTTCAACAATAGACGTATCTATTCGTTGTAGGCGGTCGCTTGATTCGTCGACGAACTCTTGCGTCAGAGTTTCGATCATGCCGTTGCTCATAGGCGCGCCCCATCTAAAGTTCGTCGCAATACGAAGGATTAATGCGCCTCGGCCCAGCTGCCGCCAGATCCAGCATCAGCCACCAAGGGCACGGAAATCTGAACCGCCGGTTCGGCCGCCGCCTCCATCACTTGGCGGACCAGCGCCGTCGTCTCTTCAAGCTCAGCCTCCGGCAACTCGAAAATCAACTCATCATGCACCTGCAACAACATACGCGCTGCTAAACCGGCGGCGCTCAACGCCGGCGGCACCCGAACCATGGCCCGCTTGATCACGTCGGCGGCGGAGCCCTGAATTGGTGCGTTGATAGCAGCACGCTCGGAAAATCCACGCCGCGCAGGATTGGC
>JABIRP010000366.1 GCA_018699735.1 Rhodospirillaceae bacterium
ATAATATAAAAATATTAAAAAGTTATGATTTCGTAGGTGGTTACGAAGTTCTTTTTTCCGATGTATTTCGATTGGTTGGGCTACGAGGGACAACGAAATTTACGAACTCGTCATTTTGTCGAACGGCAATTCGGTATCTGCCGAATACGCCACGATGTAGAGCCAAATGAAGGATCTGATCGCCTTCAGATATTGATTGGTGGAATACAAGATTAGGCTGTCTGGTAGTCGGTCCATACCATGATGTGATCAATCAGATTGTCCGTAGCAAGTGGCAGTCGCAGGACCTTGTAGGATCGAACTACCTTTTCTCGATTTTCGAAATTCAACTCTACGAACTGTGGCTTCTTTTTTTCTACAAGTTCAACCAAATCAGCCTGTGATACTTCGGAGAGTAACTTAGGTCTAAGCTCATCAACGTAATTATTGGTAAGCTTCAATCCATGAATTATCGATATATTTTCACCAGTTAACCGGTAGCGAAAACGATATGGGTCCCTTTCTACATCAACAATCACGATAGATGAAAGCAATAGGGGGATATCTAGAGGGTCGAGGTCGCGGCGCCCGGGAAATTGTTCTCCGCGGAATTTACTTTTCCAGTAATCCCAAAATATTCGAAAATTTGGATGGCAGTCGGTTTCTGGCGGTACACGCAGAAACGTCCTGTTGAACTCCGTTATCGATGCAAGCGGGAAGTCTCTAGAGCTATTTGTCCCGATCATCCGGAAAATGCCTCCGAAACGTCAAAATGAACTCGGCATATTTTCAAAATGGCGTAAATTCATACCACTTTTTTGACCAAACTCAACTTTAAGAGGGCGAGACTTCGATACAGTCCATGGTCCTGTAGCTTTGCAGATCACAAATTGGGCCGGTGCCGCTAACTCACTGCCACAAATCACTACCACCGAGGAGCCGTCTTCGTTGGCTGTGAGACAAAATCATCTAAACTAATTCCTGTGGCAGCTTCCAGCACCGTCTCGAAATGCTTGTCGTTAAGTCCTCGGCGTTCCCATAGTTAACGAAGGCCATGGTGATATATCAACGTCCATCCTGTAGATATTCACCGCTTAGTTTACATAGTCATACCTAGTGTAGAAGACGGAATGCCCTATGACATGCTCTGGACCTGATCGTCTTGTGTGCTTGTTTGATCTAGTTTTCGGCCGAATGCGCGGCATCAAAACTCAGACGCTCTGCTGGAAATGTCAGAGAAACTTCTGTACCCCGATTTAGGGCGCTTTTCAGGTGAAGTTCGGCACCGTGTAGCTCGATCAAGGATTTGGCGAGAGGCAGACCTAGGCCGGTTCCGCGATCAGCTCTCGTAAGAGATCCGCTGACTTGGCCGAAAGGGAGCAGGATTTTTTCCATATCCGAGTCCGCGATGCCGATGCCGTCATCACGCACCATTAAGACCAGATCTCCGGTATCGCTTCGCTGGCTGGCGCTGATGTCGATGTGCCCGCCGGAATTTGTGAATTTGACTGCATTAGACGTCAGGTTCAGCAAAACCTGCTTCAAGGCTCTTTCGTCGCCGCGCAATGGTGGTAGATCAGGCGCCAGGGTGGCGGAAATCTTTATTCCCTTGCGGTGACTTTCCGTTCGCATCATTGAGATGCAGGATTCTACCAGTCTGGATATATCGATCCAACTTTCGTCCAGAATCAGTTTGCCGGCTTCAATTTTGGCGATGTCCAGAACATCGTTGATCAGATCCAGTAAATGGGTGCCGGAATCGTGAATGTGATTGGCATACTCGACCGCGCGAGGCAAATCGAGCTTCAGCATCTCGTGATGAGTGATCGCTTCGGAAAATCCCATGATTGCATTCAAGGGTGTGCGCAACTCGTGGCTCATATGGGCGAGAAAATCGGACTTGGCACGATTGGCAAGTTCGGCGTGCTCCATTGCGGAGCGAAGTTGACGTTCGGTATCTTTGACCTCTGTGATGTCGGTGGAAATGATGACAACGTAACGGACTTCGCCGCGTGGATTGAATAGAGGCAGTTTTGCTGTGATCGCTTGTCGTTGGCCGTGAATGGTTGCGATATTGTGCTCAAGGAAATTGCTGGCTTGACCGGTTGCGAAGACCTCGTCGGTGGTTTTCATAAACATTTCGCCGACAGCATCCGGTAAGACATCGATCAGGCGTTTGCCTTCGACGTCCTCCGGCTTTAATCCGAAGCGACTGGCCGACTGATGGTTCGCCAACACGTATCGTCCGTCGCGATCGATCACGGAAATGACAATTGGCGCATTGTTGACGACTGCCCGCAACAATTGCTCACTCTCAGCGAGCGCGATTTCGGCCAATTTTCGCTCGGTAATGTTTGATGCTGTACCGCGATAGCCCTTGAAGTCGCCGTTCTCATCGAAATTCGGCATGCCGTTGATGTGGAGATACCCGATAGAACCGTCTGCCATGGTGAAGCCGTATTCAAAACCTCGAATTGGCTCCCGCGCTTCAATTGCCTTGTCGTGCTCTGTCCAATCTTGAAAATCCGCTAGATCCGCAGTGATTTCTTTACGGCTCCGTCCGATGTTCATTTGATGGTCGAGCCCAAGATCACCATAGGAAAAATAGGTGAATTTGTTGTCGATGTCGGTTTCCCAAACCCAGTCCGACGTGGATTTCATGGCGTGGGCCAAACGCTCCTGACTGGTATTGAGTTCGGCATGCCGGGCCAAATAGGCGCGTAGCAGAACTGCGATCAGTCCGGCCAGCAGGACAATCAACATGATGTCACGAGATGTCTTCCCGGTCGCATGGGCCGAGCCTATCGTGACGGCCCACAATCGGCCGAATACCTCTATTTCCCGAGTGACACCGTTCTCGTCGACCTTCTCTGGATTGAGCGCGAACAAGGCAAGGCCATTGTCTTTGATGGTAATCCCGGTATCGGTCCAAACCTCGTCACTAAATACACTGGCGAACATCGGCCCTAGCCTGAATACCGCGTTAAGGTAACCGCCTTGACCGCCTTCGAGCGGAACGTAGACAACGACCCCTTTGCCGCCTTGCAAGAGCTCTATTGGGGTAGTTGCCATCGGTTGCTTCGTGCGGTCGGCCTCATCTAACGCCAGGCGGGGGGCTTCGAGCTCACCGAGATTCGCATTCACGGCACGGCTGTTGGGTTCGAGGGGGACGACCCAACGAATGATGCGTTCATTGTCGACCCAGTTCAGAGCTTGGAACCCGCCGAATGTCGATTGGATGCTGTCGGACCCCAGCCTGAAGGCATGCTCGCTCAAACCTCCGGCCTGCTTCCAGCGCTGGGCCAGTAGACGGACAGCCTTAATTCGGTCCTTTATTGCTTGGCCGGCGCGAACCGAGAGTTGGTGGGAAATGATCCCAAGCTCGTGTCGAGCGCTGTTTCGATCGGTTTCGGTAATGGTTTGGCGGGTTAGTTCCATCACGCCAGCGAGGCAGATGAATGCAGCGATTGAGATCAGGTCGTTTCTGGATAGCTTAAATCGCATCCGAGATTGTCCAGTTAACTCAAACAAATCCCATTAGGGAGGGCTACTCCAAATCGATCTCCAGCACAGTCATATGGAAATCGAAGGATAGCTCTCCGTCTTCCTCATCGCGGAACAAGACTCCGATGAACTCATCATGCAGGAGAACTTCGGCTGAATCATCCTTGGTGGGACGGACAACGACTCGGATCCCGGCGTTAGCGAATTTGCGACGCAGGTAGTTTTCTACTTTGGCAGCTTCGGTGCGGTCCATATCTCGGCCTCTTGCGTGCTATCGTGGTGTCAGGGCATAGGACACGGTGACGCCGCGAGCAAGCGTTTCGCGTGGGTGCTGGGAGAGCGACTGTAAATCATGACGCAAAAGATCATTATCGACTGTGATCCTGGGATCGACGATGCCGTGGCTTTGCTTCTGGCGATGGCAAGTCCCGACGAGTTGGAGGTCCTGGCCGTGACTACGGTCGCGGGCAATGTCTCGGCGGACCTGACAAACGCGAATGCGCGTCGCATTCGAGCGCTCGCGCGGCGGCCGGAGATCCCGGTGCATGCCGGATGTACCCGGCCAATTCTACGCCAACTGGTCACGGCCGATCATGTGCATGGCAAAACCGGTTTGAATGGATGTGAATTGCCTCTGCCTTCAGGGGCGCCCGAACCTGGGCATGCGGTTGACGCAATCATAGAACTCGCCGCTCGTTACCCGGGCGAGATTGTACTGGTGCCGGTTGGGCCGTTGACCAACGTTGCGCTCGCCTTGCTGAAGGCGTCTCAGCTTGCCGCTGATTTGGCTGGCATCGTGTTGATGGGCGGTGCTGCTGGGCGCGGGAATGTGACGGAGCATGCCGAGTTTAATTTTCACGTCGACCCACATGCCGCGCGCATCGTCATGGAAAGTGGCGTTCCGATTGTCATGTACGGCCTCGATGTGACCCGTGACGCGCGCGCCAGCGATGCCTGGATTTCCGCTGTCGGCGGGCTTGGAACGCGGGTCGGGCAGGCTGTCGCCGGCATGTTGTCATTTTATTCCCGCGCGGGTGGGGCCGGATTACACGATGTGCTCGCGGTTGGCCATTTGCTTTTTCCTGACTTGTTCGAGGGACGCAAGGGCCGGGTCTCGATCATTACCGATGAGGTGGCGGAGATCGGCCGCAGCGTTGTGGATCATGCAACAGATACACCCAACGCGACCGTAATGTATGGCATCCAGACCGACCGATTTTTGACACTCCTGGCAGAGCGCTTGGCGCGCTATTCAGACTGAAAGAAGAGAGAATGAACGAAACCGAGCTTGCATATACGTCGGCTGTCGACTTGGCGGCGATGATCCGAAAGCGCGACGTGTCACCCGTTGAGGTGGCGGAGTTATTCTTGACTCGTATTAAAGCCAGTCAACCGGCCCTGAATGCATTTCTTGCGATTGCCGGCGAGAGGGCTGTGGCCGAAGCGCGTGCGGCTGAGGCTTTGGTCATGCGGGGCGGGGCGGATTTGCCGCCGCTTCTGGGGGTCCCCTATACCGTCAAGGATCTGATCGACACCGAAGGTGTGCGCACTACGTATGCGTCTCTGGCGCTCGCCGATAATATTCCAGCGGCGGATGGCGTCACCGTGGCGCGCATGAAGCAGTCGGGTGCGGTCATGCTGGCCAAGACGACGACGCCAGAGTTCGGCCACAAGCCGATGAACGAGGCGCCGATCTTTGGCAAGACGCACAATCCTTGGGATCTGCAACGGACCTGCGGTGGCTCTAGCGGTGGGTCCGGGGCGGCAGTGGCCGCTGGGCTCGGGCCGCTCTCAATTGGCACGGATGCCGGTGGGTCAACGCGAATTCCGGCAGCCTGCTGCGGCATCGTCGGGATCAAAGCAACGCTCGGTCGGGTTCCGCATGACATTGCGCCGGATGCATTCGGGAATTTTGCCAACCAGGGACCGATGGCCCGAACGGTCGCTGATGCAGCGTTGATGCTCCAAGTCTTGTCTGGTTCGGATCCCCGAGACCCACACTCACACGGGCTGCCGGACGGCAATTATGTTGCCGCTGCTCGCGGTGAGGGAGACTTGAAGGGGCTTCGCGTTGCCTGGCGCCCGCGCATGGGAAATCGATTGGTGGACCCTGAAATACTGGCTGCCTGCGAGGACATGCTAAGCGTGTTGCGCGACCTCGGTGCTGTGGTGGAAGAGCTCGACGAGCCGCTGGAGAACGCCGAGCCACATTGGTTGGTGATTACCCAATCGCTTTGGGTGGCTCGGTTTGAGCATCTTCTGGATAAATGGGGTGATAAGCTCACCCCGACTTTGGCGCGGGGCATCAAAGAAGGAGCGGACTACACCGCCGTGGAACTGCAGCGCGCGGTGGTCTGGCGCACGCAATTGTTCCGCCGTGTGCAGCAGTGGTTCGGGCAGCATGACCTGCTGGTTACGCCGACGCTGGCTCGGACCGCACTCGACATAGATCATGACTTCTATGCCCCGGTTCGGATTGCCGGTGAAGAAGCAGGGTCGATCCGGCAGAACTGGTATCCCTATACACACCCATTCAACATGACCGGACACCCGGCGATTACCATCCCCTGCGGCTGGATGTCGGATGGGTTGCCAGCGGCTTTTCAGATCGTTGGCCCGCTGATGGGGGAAGAGCGCATGCTGCGCGTGGCCGCGATGCTGGAGGCGGCACGCCCTTGGGCACATAAACGCCCGAGCGTTCCGGGGTTGAACGTTTAGGGCCTAAGCGTTTAAGGCCCTAACCAAGTCGGTCGCGAAGTTTCAGCCACTCCATTGTCAATACCAGGGCGCCGGTTCGCAGCGGGCCTCCTGGAAACGCGCGGTGTCGGATGCCTGCGAAGACGTTGAAGCGATCAGGCTGTCCCGAAATCGCCTCGGCCATCAGCTTGCCAGCTAGGCCGGTCAACGCCACGCCGTGACCGGCGAACCCTTGTGCGTAAAACACGTTCTCCTGCAATCGGCCAAAATCCGGGATACGATTGACCGTGACGCCGATCTGCCCGCACCAGGCGGTTTCCATCCGCGCGTCGTGCAATTGCGGGAACAACGCCACCATCTTGTCACGCAAGAAAGTTTCCAATTCCCCTGGATTGCCGGGGGTGTAGCGTGCACCGGCTCCGAACAGGATGCGGTCGTCAGGGGTTCGGCGGTAGTAGTTGAGGGCGGTGTTGCAATCGGATACCGCGACATCTTGCGGTAGGGCGGATAGCAACAGGTCGCGAGGCAATCGCTCTGTTGCTCCGACGCAGCTGATCACGGGGGCGAGCCGTTTGTGCAAGCGGGGAATTAATCGGCCAAGATAGGCGTTCCCACAAAGTGCCAGGAACCGGGCATGTACCTCTCCATCTTCGGTCATGACGCGCGGCCGATTGCCGCCCTCGACCCGCGACACGCGCGAGCCCTCAAAGAAACGAACGCCTGCCGATTGCGCCGCCTCTGCAAGCCCGACCAGGTACTTCAGCGGGTGCATGTGGCCGCTGCCAGGGTCTGCAAGGCCCCCCACATATTTATCCGTGCCGACCAGGGTCGAGACCAAGTCTTTTCGGATCAAACGAGTTTCCGCATAGCCGTAGGTGTCGGCCCAATCGCGCTGCATGCGAGCCAGATCGTTCAATTGGCGCTGATTCAAGGCTGCGAAGAAATAACCCCGACGAAAGTCGCACTCGATGTCATGTTGGGCGATCCTGGCTTCGATATCCGCCAAGGCCTCTCGGCCCATATTCCACAGCTGCAACGCAGCATCCAATCCGGCAACATGCCGAATTCGGCTCATATCGGCGGCGTAGCCATTGACGATCTGGCCGCCGTTACGTCCGGATGCGCCATAGCCGATCTGTTCCGCCTCAAGCAAAGCAACCGAGTACCCGCGTTCCGCCAGATGCAAGGCGGCCGAGACGCCGGTAAATCCGCCGCCGACGACGCAAACGTCGACCTCGACCGAGCCTTCCAGCTTCGCGAATTTCGGAAGCGGCCGCGACGTTGCCTGATAGTAGGTTTCGGCCGACATCATCGTCCTCTTTTAGCGACCTTGATATTGCAACACGTACCACGCAGCCTCTCGTGAGGCGAGATGCCAGGTGATTTGAACCGCAGATGGTTGTAAGTGGCAATTGCCGCGTTCCGGTAACCGGTGTAGCACTTTGACGGACCCATAAAGATCGGATCGACCGGAGAGAGTCTATGACTGAAATCACGACCCTGGACACTGACGATTATCGCTCCAGAGATGCGGCGCATCATCTGCATCCGTTTGCCGATTACAAAGCCTTGGCCCGCGAGGGTGCGCGCGTGATCGTTCGGGGCGAAGGCTCGTTGCTTTGGGATAGTGATGGCAATGAGATCCTGGACGGGATGGCTGGGCTCTGGTGCGTGAATATCGGTTACGGCCGCAAGGAACTGGTGGACACGGCGGCGCGGCAAATGTCTGAACTACCCTATTACAACACCTTTTTCGGAACGACGACGCCAGCGACAACGGACTTGGCGGCTATGTTGGCTGACCTGACGCCGGCAGGACTAGAACATGCATTTTTCTGCAACTCCGGCTCGGAGGCGAACGATACCATCGTGCGTATGGTGCGCTATTTTTGGGAGGTTTCGGGCGAGCCGATGCGCCGCGTGATCATCAGCCGGGAAAATGCCTATCACGGGTCGACCATGGTTTCGGCAAGTCTTGGCGGCATGGCGGCGATGCACAAGCAGGGTGGCTTGCCGCTGCCGGATTTCTCGCATATCCGACAGCCGTACTATTTCGGCGATGGCGGCAACATGAGCGAAGCGGAGTTTGGCCTGGCCGCGGCCCGGGCCCTGGAGGAGCGGATACAGGAACTCGGCCCTGAACGGGTTGCTGCCTTTATCGCCGAGCCGATCCAGGGGGCTGGCGGCGTTATCATTCCACCTGACACGTATTTCCCCGAGATCCAGCGGATTTGCCGGACCTACGGCATTCTTTTTATCGTCGACGAGGTAATCTGCGGGTTCGGGCGGACCGGCAAGTGGTTCGGCTCTGAAACCTTTAAACTTGAGCCGGATATGATGACCTTGGCCAAAGGGCTTTCATCCGGTTACGTGCCGATTTCTGCAGTGATGGTCGGTGAGCGGGTGGCACGCGGGCTGATTGACGACAAAGGAGAGTTCGCACACGGATTTACCTATTCCGGACATCCTGTTGCGTGCGCCGTGGCCTTGGAAAATCTGCGCATTTTGCAGGACGAAGGCATTGTCGAGCGCGTTGGCAGCGATACTGGCCCGTACCTTCAGTCGGCTCTGCGGAGCCTGGCCGACCATCCACTGGTCGGTGAGGCGCGGGGGATTGGGATGGTCGGAGCCTTGGAGCTTGTGCGTGACAAGGACGGGCCAGTGACTTTTGAGCCTGCCGGCAAAGCTGGCGATATCTGCCGCGATCACTGCCTCGACAACGGATTGATCATGCGGGCTACGGGAGACACGATGATTATCTCGCCGCCGCTGATCATTACCCGAGCCGAGATCGATCGCCTGGTCAATACGGCTCGCAAGGCCCTGGACCTGACGCTGGCGGATGTTTCGTAGGCGTGGCCCTCAAGCCGCGATCTGAGCGGCCGTTGGGCCGTCGCCGGCGATGGTGGTGCGGCGCATATCACGCACTTCCTTGGTGTCCTTGAACGGCCGTGCGCGGTGCAGGGTTTGGCGGTTATCCCACATCACCAAATCACCAACCTTCCATTTGTGGCTATATACGAACTCTGGCTTGGTCGCATGCTCGGTGAGGTCACGTATCAACGCGCGGGCTTCAGGCATGGGGCGGCCGATAATGGTGCCGATATGCGAGGCCAGATAAAGCGATTTCCTGCCGGTAACCGGGTGACTACGGACCAGACATTGGCGCACTGGAGTGAAGATCTTTTTCTCTTCTTCGCTGAACTCGGAAAATCCGAGTTGGCCGCGCGAGTAGATTAACGAGTGCTCGCAGATCAAATCTTCCAGTTCCGCCTTAGTCTCATCATCGAGCGCATCGTAGGCCGCGCGCATATCGGCGAATTCAGTATTGCCGCCGGCGGTTGGGATCGCTCGGGCCGAAAGCAGGGAGTACTTGGCGGGTGTCGGGCGGAACGAACTGTCGGAATGCCAGAGTTGATTGCCGAGGTTGAACATCCGCCTGCGGTCGCCACGGTCGAACACTTTACCGTCCAAATCCAGATTGCCAACATCCGCCAGCTCCAATTTCAGGCGACGTTGGGCTTCAGTCCGGACATGCGCACCTTCGGCGAGCTCGATTTCCCCGAAATTCCGGCTGAATTCGATTTGCTGATCATCGTCGAATGCTTGGTCATGGAAGACGAGGGTGGCGTAGTTATCCATGCCGGCCTCGATTGCAGACACCTCGTCGTTGGTTAGGCGTCGGAGCAGGTCAATGCCAGTTACCTCGGCCGCGAACGTTGATCCGATTTGATTGATTTCGATACCCATGTCTCTTCTTCCTGTAGCCAACCTTTCCGCAACGATATCCTAAGGTAGGGTGAGGTCAAATGTGTCATCGATGCATCCTTATGTCGCAGGTATGCAGTGCGAATCTCATGCGCCGAAAGGGTTAGCAACCCGAGGCCAATACGGGTCTGTGAAATTCTCGAATGGAATTGCGGCGAAATCGGGTGGGATTGCTCCCGGTGCCGCGACATAGAGCACTTTGCGCGCGAGCGGCGCGAAGCCGGCGTAGAAATGCTGGGTCGACTTGACGACCACAATATTGCGTTCTGCCGGATCGAGACCGAGCTGGGTGAATGCGTCGGGGTGAAAGACCTGCGTGCGCACACTATTCAGTACCAGGTCGATCCCACCGTCGGTCGTAACCCAAGCGGCGTCGCCCATGCGGTTTCGGCTTGACCCGAACGTCTGCCCCGCGTCGCGCAAGAGCTTACGCACTGTGACCCGCAAATCGAGTGGATCACCAGAGGCCAATCCGCATTTCCCGCCGACACGGAGGTCGAAGGTTGCGCCTTCGCCGGCCTCAAAGCAGAACCGCGTCGCTACCGGATCCCAGTAAAGGCCGTTCATTGCGTTGGACATCTTGCGGCGGATCATTTCACGCAGAATGAACGTCGAATCCGATGGCGCGCCGCCACCCGCATTGTCGGAAATATCAGCCAGAACAATCGGTCCCTCGGCTATTTGTGCTGCTTCGTCTAGAGCCTCATCGATCGAGTGGGTGCTTGCCTGGGTTTCTTCTCGTAGATCCCAAATGCGTTCGCCGAAACTCTTAGCGACCGCTGCCGCCTTCGGGCGGTCACCATCGGCTATTACCAGCATCTTGGCCGATGCTTCCGGTACATCACCCCAGGGAAATCCGTGCGCGAAAGAGACCGAGAGGACGCCGTCCTTGCCCTCGCGCGCCTGCATGTCGGCGACAACCGACTTCATCGGTTCGACCGGCGTGCGCCACATATTGATCATGCGGGTGTCGTACACCTCCATTACCGGATTGGCGGTGCCTTGGTGCTTGGCGGTGCAAATGTCGAACAACTCAGCTGCGCGCGCGCCGCCATCGATATGGGGATATTCCTTGAACGTGACGATGACGTCGGCTGCGGCGAGCATCTTTTTGGTCACCGAGCAATGGAGGTCAAGTTCTGCACCAAGCACCGCATCCGGCCCGGCAACGCCGCGGGCGCATTCCAGCAAATCGCCCTCGCAGTCTGGGTAACCTTCCGCGACCATCGCGCCATGCATGCAAAGTAGAACAACATCGACTGGCAGAGCCGCTTCCAGGTCGGCCAGAATTCGGTCGCGATAGCCCTCGTAGACACCGCGAACTGTAATGCCGGCTGGTTGTGCGAATGCGGCTAGGCTTTCGACTACGACCCCTTGATGCGCTTCGGTCTTGCGGCGCCAAACATGCAACGGTTCCGAAAACAGGTTCTGCTCGTGCTGGGTTGCGTCGCCGTCATAGAACATGGTCTCGACGAAGGTCTCCTCGCCGGTTGGAATGGGCGAGAAGGTATTGGTCTCGGTCCCGAGACAGGCGATGAAGACTTTCATTGGGGAGGCTCCAAAAATTGGCGTCGTGTACGATATCTTGCCATCAATTAGCTTGGTGCCGCGAGGACTCTATTTTGCGGCTATCGCGCATACGCACTTAGGGTAAACCGTAGGTCGGCTGGTCTGGACCCGGTTGGTTCGTGGGATTAGGTTCCCTCAGGAGATTTCATCGCGGAGACCGATTATGAGCGTCGTCAATCCAAGCAGTCGAATTATTTTTCACGTTGACGATGAGCCTCTAACGCGTCGGTTGGTCAAAGCGATCCTGGAGGAAAGCGGCTATACCGTGTTTTCCTACGAGGAACCGGAACCAATGTTCGCGACCCTCCTGACTACCAGCCCGACCGCGATCTTGTTGGATGTGAATATGCCAAAGATTAGTGGCTACGATCTATGCAAGCAGATCCGAGCGAAACATCCAGAGATGCAAGTGCCGATAATTTTCCTGACTGGAAACAAGACGCCTGAGGATCTTCAACTAGCCCGGAGTTCAGGTGGCGATTATTTCGTTATTAAGCCGTTTTCACCGGACTCTCTGGTCGATGGAATTTCCAAGGCATTTCAGATGGTGGCGCGAACCCGTAAAAAGGCGACCGAAAATTGACGTCACCCGCTGGTATCCGCAGTTTCTACCGTTGATCCAGGATTTCCCGAACGACGTCAATGGCTTCGGTAACATTGATCGGCTTGGTGATATAGCGAACCGCACCGGCTTGGTAGCCGCGCTTAATGTCGCCTGTCATAGCGGACGCGCTTATTGCAATGATGGGAATGGTTGCGGTCACATCTCCCTCTTTCAGCCATTTGATGGCCTCGAGGCCGTTCATGCCGGGTAAGTTAATGTCCATGAGAATCAGATCCGGCACATATTCTTTCGCCGACGCAATGCCATCCTCGGCGTTCAATGCGGATATCATGTGCGTGTTGGGAACCCGGGACAATGTTTGTTTCATCAGCAGGAGATTGGCCGGGTTGTCCTCGATATAGAGGATCACCGCCGGCTCGGCCGGCCCAGCCATGGTATCGCGTTGGTGCTCTTCGGCATCGGGCGCGGTTTCCTCTATCTCGATTTCTGCCGAGACCGGCAGTTCAATCCAGAATGTCGTACCACTCCCTGGTACTGACTCGTAATCGATCGCTCCGCCCATCAACTCGATCAGCGCCTTCGAGATGGTTAGACCAATTCCGGTTCCTTCAATTTCACCGGCATCCTGGCCGAGGCGATTGAATGGCAGAAATACATCTGAATGGTTCTCAGTTGTGATGCCCCGACCGGTGTCGACGACCGAAATGCGGACACGTCCAGATTCTTTCAAATCGCAGTGGATTTCGATACTTCCGTTCAGGCGGTTGTACTTGGTTGCGTTCGAAAGCAGGTTAAGCACGATTTGTCTGAGACGCGTCGGGTCAACACGAACCGAAACGGTTTCAGGGCAGGTCGCGGACAGGGTCATTTTTAGCCCGGCCTCATTGGCCGCAGCAGACGCCATGTTTATGGATTCCTGCAGCGCGTCCAATACCCGAACGTCTTTTTGTGCAATTTGGATGTGGCCGGTTTCGATGCGGGCAAAATCGAGTATCTGATTGACCAGACCAAGGAGATGCTGGCCGCTGGAAAGGATTTGGTGAATTGCCGTTTTTTGATCGGAGTCCTCACCATTGTCACCATATGCAACGTCCAGGAGTTGGCCAAATCCTAGTATCGAGTTCAACGGCGTGCGCAACTCGTGGCTCATGGCGCTAAGAAAGTGTGATTTGGCAAGGTTGGCGGCTTCCGCTTCCATCCGGGCTTTGGTCAATTCCTCCTGTTGAACGATGTAGGGGGTAATTTCCTGACCAGTACCACGGTATCCCAAAAATGCCCCGTCCTTGTCGAAAACCGGTGAGCCTTTCAGGGCGAAATATCGCCGTGCACCATCATCAAATTCCCGAACCAGAGAGACATCTCGCACCTCTTCGCGAGCCTGAAGCGCATTCATGAAATCCTCGTAGCCCGCCTCGTGCAGGAAATTGATCAATCGGGACTCCCGCCAACCAAAACCAAGAAAGCTGTCGATGGTCATTCCCGTTGCACGTTGGAAGCTGCTTGATAGAAAAGTGACCTCGGTTTGCGCGTTCATTTCCCAGAACCAGTCCGTGGAAATCGAGAGGAAATCGCGCAGCCGGCGCTCACTTCTTCTAAGGCCAATCAATTCCTGCTTGGACGTAGCTGGCGGTTCTATGGTTAGCATGCGCCGTTCATCGCCAAGGCCAATCAAGGATAATCTCAAGCTACCGCTTGGCTCCACTTCGACTGTCTCGCTTCGTGAACCTGCGGCTAGAAATTTATTGGCATCGAGTGCTTCGGCAT
>JABIRP010000050.1 GCA_018699735.1 Rhodospirillaceae bacterium
CGGCCAAGATCGCAGTCTGATAGCCAGACCCTGTGCCAATCTCCAGCACCTTGCATCGAGTGTTGAGCTTCAACGCCTGGGTCATCAAGGCAACAACAAACGGCTGGCTGATGGTTTGGCCTGCGGCAATTGGAAGAGCCCGGTTGTCATAGGCATGGGCGGCGAACGCATCGGGCACGAAGAGTTCTCGCGGCACCCGCTCAATCGCATTCAAAACATCGGTATCGGAAATACCGTCGTGGCGAAGTTCCATGATCAGGCGGATCTTGCGCTCGTCGAAATCCGCCGCCTCTGCTTGATCCGGCGAACTCTCGCTCGATATCTCACCCGGCTCGGTCACACGAAAACCTGTTCCAGCTCATGCAAGGCGCGATAGTCGGTAAAATCAATCGAGATCGGCGTAACCGCAATTCGGCCGGCTGCTACGGCTGCGAGATCGGTTCCGTCGGACCAATCTTCTTCCTTCCGGACCCCACCAATCCAATAATACGGCTGACCGCGCGGGTCATGGGCCTCGACGATATTGTCGCCGGTCTTACGTCGGCCCTGGCTGGCAACGGTCACGCCGCGAACATCGCCGGGTTGCACCGCCGGGAAATTTACATTGACCAGCGTATCCTGAGGCCATCCCTGGCGGCACAGTCTTTCGATTAAATCCGGTGCATGCCGCCTGGAAGTGCCCCACGGCACAGCCTCATTGTCTGAAAAGTCCTGGCTCATCGCAATTGCCGGCACGCCCAGGATCGTCGCTTCCATCGCCGCCGAAACCGTGCCCGAATACGTCACATCCTCGCCCAGGTTGGAGCCGCGATTGACGCCGGAGAGCACCAGATCCGGGCGATGCTCCTCCATGATCCGATTGATCGCCATCATCACGCAGTCGGTCGGCGTTCCGTCGACAGCGAACCGGCGATCATCGGCCTCCCGTACCCGAAGTGGTCGACGAAGCGTCAGAGAATGCCCGGCACCGGTCTGTTCGGTTTCCGGTGCCACCACCCAGACATCGTCCGACAACCCCATTGCGGTCTCGATCAGAACCTGCAGGCCCGGAGCGTAGATGCCATCGTCGTTGGTAACCAGAATTCTGGAAGTCTTAAGCGCGAGGGGCCAGCCGGTCATCTCAGGCAGCCTTACCGGCAGGCTCGATAACCTCAACCCCGCCCATGAAGTGGCGCAGCACCTCTGGCACGATAACGGAGCCGTCAGCCTGTTGGTAGTTTTCCAGGACCGCGACCAAGGTCCGGCCAACTGCGAGACCCGAGCCGTTCAAGGTGTGCACGAACTGGGTTTGCTTTTCGCCCTCAGCCCGGAAGCGCGCGTTCATGCGCCGAGCCTGGAAGTCGCCGCAGTTGGAACAGGAGGAGATCTCACGATAGGCCCCGGCACCGTCGTTTTGGCCCGGCAGCCACACCTCTATGTCATAGGTCTTGCGCGCGCCGAAGCCCAAATCCCCGGTCGCAAGCGTCACCACGCGGTAGGCGAGGCCCAGGCGCTTCAGCACCTCTTCACCGCAATTGACCATACGCTCCAACTCGGCGTCGGAATTGTCTGGCGTCGCGATCGTCACCATCTCGACCTTATTGAACTGATGCACCCGGATCATGCCGCGCGTATCCTTACCGGCGGCACCCGCCTCAGAGCGAAAGCAGGGTGTATGCGCGGTCATACGCAGCGGCAACTCCGCCTCACCCAGGATCTCACCGGCTACCAGGTTGGTCAGCGGCACCTCGGCGGTCGGGATCATCCAAAGCCCATCCTCCGTGCGAAACAGGTCTTCTGCAAACTTCGGAAGCTGGCCGGTGCCGTAAAGCGCACTGTCGCGCACCAGCACTGGTGGCGCCACTTCGATCAAGTCGTGCTCGCGTACATGCAAATTCAGCATGAAGTTGGCAAGTGCGCGCTCAAGCCGTGCCAGCTGTGCCCGAAGAACGACGAACCGTGTGCCGGACATGGCGGCAGCGGACTTGAAATCCATCAATCCGAAGCCTTCGCCGAGTGCTACGTGATCTTTCGGGCGGAAGTTGAACGCTTTGCTCTCGCCATCCCGGCGAACCTCAACATTATCGCTCTCGTCAGCGCCATCAGGCACATCGTCAGCCGGTAGGTTTGGCAATCCCGCCAGAATGTCATCGAGCTCCTCTTTGCGAGCCCGCTCATCATCCTCAAGCGCCTGCATGCGGGCTTTGATCTCGCCGACCTCGGCGATCAGGTCATCGGCATCGGCACCGTCGCGCTTGCGGGTACCGATCTCCTTGGAAGCCTCGTTGCGACGCTGCTGCAAAGTTTGCAATTCGGTGGTCGTCGCACGCCAGGCTTTGTCGACCGCCAGAATGCCGTCCGCCAGCGGGTCCAGGCCGCGACGAGCCATCCCAGCGTCGAAACTCGCCGCGTCATCGCGAATGCGTTTGATGTCATGCATAACTAGATGAACTGTCCGTCTGTTAAGTAAGTGCTGACTTATACTTGCGGGCGTGAACAGGGTCCAGCAGCGGTTAGCGGTGGGGGTGCCCTTCGACACGGGCTTCGGCGTTGCTCAGCCCGGCTCAGGATGACGAATTCATTTTACTCTATGTCCGTCATCCTGAGCCGGGCTGAGCAAGCGAAACGCGTCGAAGCCCGTGTCGAAGGGCGCTAAGCGATCAAGGGGCAACTTAACCCCGCTCCAGCACGGTCTCGTCATCATCATCATCGTCGTCGTCATCGTCCCAATCGTCTTCGTCCTCACCAGCCTCCTTAGCCCGGTTTTTCTCGATGTAGCGCGCGCAGACGATGGAAATTTCGTAGAGAATGATGATCGGAAAGGCGAGCAGCACTTGGCTGATCACGTCCGGCGGCGTCAGAATGGCAGCGACAACGAAGGCAATCAGGATCGCGTATTTGCGCTTGGCGGCGAGCCCGGTTGACGTGGCGAGCCCCATCTTGGCCAGCAGAATGATCAACACAGGCAGCTCGAAGCTTACCCCGAAAGCGAAGATCAGGCGCATAACCAGGGAGAGGTACTGGTCGACTTTCGGCTCCAGCATGATCGGCAGGCTGCCGTCGGCGCCGGCCTGCTCGAAACTGAGGAAGAACTTCCAGGCAAGCGGGATGACCAGGTAGTAGACCATCGCAGCACCCATGGTGAAGAGCACTGGGGTCGCGATCAGGAACGGCAGAAACGCTTTCTTTTCGCTCTTGTAGAGCCCGGGCGCCACAAAACCCCAGATCTGCGTCGCGATGACCGGAAACGAGACGCAAGCGGCGGCGAAGAACGCAACCTTGATGTAGGTAAAAAAGGCCTCGTGCAGGGCGGTATAGATCAACCGGCGGCCTTCTTGCCCTTCCGTCAAATCAGCCAGGGGTGCCACTAGAAAATTAAATATGTATTCCGACACACCGTAGGCCGCCAGGAAGGCAACGATAAATCCGGCAAACGTGATCACCAGACGCTGGCGTAGTTCGACCAAATGGTCGAGCAACGGCATCTTGCTATCATTCAGATCACTATCGCTCATGGATCAGGCGCTCGTTCCGCTCTTGGCGGTAGATTTGGGAGATGTTTTGGTCGGTGCCTTTTTCTTGGCAGGAGCCTTCTTCTTCGCGACGGCAGGCTTCTTTGCCGAAGCAGCTTTCTTGGCAGGTGCCCGCTTCTTGGCAGGCTTGGGGATCGGCTTGGGGGTCGGTTTCGGCGCAGGGGTGGCAGCAGTTTCCGTCACGGCCTCCGGCGCGCTCACAAGCTCACCCGCATCTTTTGTCTCGGCAAAGTCGCGGGTATCTTCGGCGATCTGGCGGATATCGGAGTAAGAATCATCGAACCCGCTCTCGGCCTTGGCCTCGCCAATCGAGTTCTCAATATCGTCGATGCCGGAGCGGGTGACCTTCTCCAGGTCACGGCGTACCTCGTCAAGCTCGGCCTCGCGCGCAACATCTTCCAGGCTGGAGTGAAACTCTCCGGCAAGCGAGCGCGCCTTGCGAACCCATAGCGAGACCGTCCGCACCACGCGCGGCAAATCCTGGGGTCCGACCACGACAATCGTGACCAGACCGATCAGCATGAATTCCTGCCAGCCGAGATCAAACATCGGATGTTCCAATCAGGTCCCGGTTTCGTTCCAGTTGATCGCGCCGAGGATCAGCCTGAAAACACTCGGCCCAAGCGGACACAAGCCGGAAGGGCGTCGGATCAGCCCTTCGCCGCTTGGTCTTCCTTGTCCGAACCTGAGGCATCCGCCTCGTCCGATTTCAACACCTTGGCGTCGCCTTCGCCCTCACCCTCGGCTGCGCCGTCTTCCTTCAAGCCCTTCTTGAAGTTGCGCATTCCCTTGCCGAAGTCGCCCATCAGCCGGGAGATCTTGCCCCCACCGCCAAAAAGCACGACGACGATCACCAAAACGATAAGCCAGTGCCAAATACTAAATGCGCCCATAAGAACCGCTCCACAGTCGGCTATTCATTTACATACCGCGTTCCCGCGCGGAAGCCGGACTATAGGCAGAAACACAAGGGGCCGCAACGACAGACGGGTTTGACGCGAAAGCGCAATTCCGATAGCCGGACCAAGCAGTTGCCAATACCATTAAATCCAAAGCTATCTTGGGAAACCGGCATGAATAGCGGCATGGTGTGCAGCAGGGTGAGGGGGGAAGCAGGATTGATGGTGTTTCGCAAACACGTTGGTTTTTTCGGCCTTGTTATATGCGCCCTGGCGATTGGCATGCCGAAACCCGCCTATTCGGGCGAAAGCGAGGCTGTCTGGGATATCCCCGAACCAGCCTCTGTTTTGTTCATCGGCAACAGCCTTACCTACTACAACAACAGCCTGCATAACCATTTGCGAAAAATGGTGGTGTGGAATCGCAGAGTTGACACATCCCGCGTCTTCTTCAGGTCGATGACCATCTCTGGCGGCAAACTGTCCGATCACCTGTCGGCGGCGAAACCCATGATCTCGGACTACCGACACAAAAGGAAGTCGGGGCCCTGGGACCTGGTCGTTCTACAAGGCTACAGCAACGAAGCGATCGACCCACGGGGTGTGGAAAATTTTCAGAAATCCGCACAGGGTTTAAGCGCCTTGATCCGACAGTCTGGCTCGAAACCCGCGTTCTTCATGACGTGGGCCTACCGAGACAGCCCAGATATGGCGAAACCATTGGTCGATGCATACACCAAACTCGGCAAACAACTCGACGCGCTTGTGATACCGGTCGGATTGGCATTCGAGTATGCACGACGAACCAATCCCGATATGTCGCTTTACCAAGATAACAAACACCCAAGCCTGCTCGGAACTTACCTGGCGGCCTGCGTGTTCTATACAACGCTCTACGGAGAAGCGCCTTTCGGCTCGGTCTATGCCGCCGGACTAACCAACGAAGAGGCCGCGTTCGCGCAAGTCACGGCTTGGCTGGCTGTTCAGATGTATTTCAAGTCGGAGTATTAGACACACGCTGTCGCCCTACGCCTCAGCCTCGCCGAACACGAAGGCTTGGCTCAAATCCAAATCGATGCAGACCCGCCGTCCCTCCTCCGGCAGATAGACCCCGGGCATGCGCGCATGGAAGTGGTGATTCTCTCTTGAGGCGGGGTCGATCATATCGATCGACAGATGCACCAGGCTTGTGCGGCCGAGCAGTCGGGACTGGACCACCGTCGCGAGCGGGCAAGATTGCTTGAACGGCTCGCCATGCAGCCCCATCGCTTCCGGCCGGACCACGACCTTCACTGCCGCGCCCTCTGGCTGATCACCGGCTGGCAGGTCGCCAAGCACTGTGCGCACCTCGCCACCCTGGACTTGGCCATCGAGCTCGTTGACCTCACCAAAGAATGCCGCAACGAAGGGGGAAACCGGCTGACAGTAAAGCTCGGTCGGAGTGCCGCGCTGCACTACCTTGCCCTCGCGCATAACCGCGATGGTGTCGGCCATGAACATCGCTTCTTCGCTGTCGTGGGTCACCATCAGCGTGGCGGCACCGCTCTCCTTCAGCAAATGCAGAACCTCGTCACGCACCCGGTCGCGCAATCGCGCGTCCAGCCCCGAATAAGGCTCATCCAGCAGCAGCACGCGCGGTTCCGGAGCCAGCGCCCGGGCCAATGCCACCCGTTGTTGCTGACCACCCGAGAGGATATGCGGGTAGGCCGCCGCCAACCGATCCATGCCGACTTTTTCAAGCGCCGACAAGGCCGTTCGCCGGCGATCGGCACCGCCGCGTTCCGGCAGGCCAAACATGACGTTCTCCAGCACCGAGAGATGCGGGAATAAAGCATAATCCTGAAAAACGAAACCGACGCCGCGATGCTCCGGTGGCAAGTTTTTGCGCCCATCGGCAACCACGCGGCCGTCGACCTTCAGCGAGCCGGTCTGCAAATCCTCCAGCCCGGCCGCGACCCGGAGCGCCGTCGTCTTGCCGCAGCCCGAGGGTCCGAGCAGGCACACAACCTCGCCCGGCTGAACCTCAAGCTCGACGCCATCCAATGCCAGCAGATTGCCATAGCGATGGCTGACGCCGGCCAGTGTCAGTGCGGGGGTAAGGGCCGGGGTGGTAGCACCCTGAGAGCTGGGAGACGTTTGTGTCTCAATAGCTGGCATCTCAACCCCGGGCTCTGCTGTCAGTTGCGTCATGCCACCTCAATCCTCAAGCCGGATTTCGGATATGTCTTCAGGATCTTCGGGGCCGCTCTCATCCTCGTCATAATCCTCTTCCAGCAACGGAAGCTGATCGTCGTCGGTATCCTCGTCATCCTCATCTTCGTCGATGAGATCCTCTTGGCGCATGGCAATAGCGCCGCGACCGCCGCTGCGGTCTAGAATGCCGCTGGAGCGCAACTCTTCCACTCCCGGAAGATCGCCGAGGTCGCTCAAACCGAACTGGTCAAGGAACGACGGCGAAGTGCCCCAAGTAAGAGGCCGTCCCGGCACCCGTCGCCGACCACGCGGCCTAATCCAGCCTGCCTCCAGTAGGATATCAAGCGTGCCCTTGGAAAGCGCCACACCGCGGATTTCTTCGATTTCCGCCCGGGTAACAGGCTGATGGTAGGCAATGATCGCCAATGTCTCGACCGCCGCACGCGACAGCCGGCGCTGCACCGTCTGTTCAATCCTAAGATGCGTCGCCAAATCGGCGGCCGTCCGAAAGGCCCAGCGGTTGTTTAAGCGCACCAGATTGACACCGCGCTCGCCATAGTCCTCAACGAGGGCGGCCAGCACCCCTTCCAGGTCAACCTCAAGCGGCAGGCGTTGGCGCAGTGCGTCCTCGCTCACTGGCTCGGCGCTGGCGAACAGAACCGCCTCGACAATTCGCTTGCAGGTATCGAACCCGGCAGAGCCGTCGACGAACAAATCACTGTCCGCTGGATCTTCGGGCTCGGTTTCGGGCTCTGCTTCGTCTTCGATTTCGTTTTCGGGCTCTGCTTCGTCTTCGAGATCGGACTCCAGCGCGGCTTCGGACAATTCATCATCACCTGCTAGCGACGGCTCGCCCTCCGGCACAAAGCCGGGCTGCTCGATCACCTCGTCTTCCACGCTATCGGTCACGCGGTTTCCTTCCGAGTGCGAAGATAAATCGGCCCGAACGCATCGTCCTGGCGCAGCTCTACCTTACCATCCTTGGCCAGTGCCAGCGAGGCGACGAAGGTCGCGGCCAGCGCCGAGCGGCTTACCAGGCCCGATGCAAGGCCCGGCGGCAGGAAGCTCTGCAGCATGCGCCACGACGGAACATGGCCGACTATCAAACGCAAGCGCTCCAGCGCATCCTCGACCGCGTATAACTCGGTCGCGGCAATTCGCAAGGGTTTATGCTCCGTACGCAGCTTGTGATCGGCATAGGCCCGGAGCAATTCGTAGAGCGTCAGATCAAAGACCGCACGGGTCTCGATCGCCACACCTTCCGGCTCGCCGCGCGGGAATATGTCGATGCCGAGCCTGGGGCTCGCCATCAATGCTGCACCCGCCTCCTGCATCGCTTCCAGGCGCAAAAGTTGGAGGCGAAGGGCTTCGGCCATTTCCTCGCTCGACGGCTCGTCTGCTTCCTCAACCGGCAACAACAACCGGGACTTCAGATAGGCGAGCCACGCCGCCATCACCAGATAGTCGGCCGCAAGCTCCAGATTGAGTTTCTGCGCCTGGCGCACAAATGAGAGATATTGCTCGGCCAGTTGCAGGATCGAGACCTGGGTCAGATCCACCTTCTGATCGCGGGCGAGCGTCAGCAGGACATCGATCGGGCCTTCATATCCATCGATGTTTAAGAACAGCGACAGTTGCACCGGTTCGCGCCCGCCACCTTGGGCGTAATCCGGAACCGGGCTTTCGAAAGGTTCGCTCTCGGACATTTCAATCCTGCCTGTCGCTCAGCCCAAACCGGCTAAGGTTACCACTATACGAAACAGAAACTCGACTGGCCCCCATACAAGCCAGCTGAAGATATTGAGATCATACCCGAATTTCGAGCCGATGTAGGGCACCAGGAATATTCCGCCAATCAGGATCATCAAGCCATAACGCTCGATACGTGCGAACCGAAAGGCCAGCGTGTCCGGAAGAATGCCTGTCACAATCCGGCCACCGTCGAGCGGCGGCAACGGGATCAGATTGAACACGCCAAGCATCAAATTCAAAATAATCGCGTTCTTCAGATTTGCCGCCCACCAGGTAACGAACCAATCCGGCATCCAGGGCACGGTGTGAACCATTACGGCCGCCATAAACGCGAGCAGGAAATTCGCACCCGGGCCGGCGGCGGCGACCAGGATCATATCGCGTCTCGGATTACCCAGCCGCATCGGGTTGATCGGAACGGGTTTGGCATAACCGAATAAGAAACTGCCGGGCAAAATCAGCATGACCAGCGGCAGCAAAATGGTACCGATCGGATCGATATGAGCAATCGGGTTCAATGTCACCCGACCGAGCAACCGCGCCGTCGGATCCCCGAGCTTGGAGGCGACAAAGCCGTGCGCGGCTTCGTGCATGGTCACCGCGATCAAGACCGGCAGCGCCCAGACCGATAGTTGGGTGAGGGCATCCGAGAGCCACCCCATGGTCCCCTCACCCATCATCGAGCAATGCCTCCAACTGGCTTGCCGCCGCATCCATGTCCAAGGGCTCGGCATCCGCGAGCGCGCTAGCGCTCTCGGCCACGACAGCCTCGGCCCGAACCAGCGCCCAATCGGCGAGGTCCGGAACATTGGCGATCACCTGCTCCATCTCGGCCGCCTCACCATTGCAATGCAGGGCTATATCGCAACCAGCAGAGATCGAGCCAGCCGCCCGCTCGCCGATTGACCCACCAAGCGCCTGCATCGACAGATCGTCGCTCATCAGCAACCCGTCAAATCCTATATGTCCTCGGATCACCTCGCCAATAACCGCTGGAGAGAGCGTCGAGACGCGATCTCGGTCAAAGGCCGGGAACATCAGGTGTCCGGTCATCCCCATCGGCAGGTCGGCCAGCGCCTGAAACGTCGCGAAATCGGTTGCCATCAGGGTTTCGCCGTCAGCGTCGACGACCGGCAGTTCGAAATGGCTGTCGACACGGGCGCGCCCATGACCCGGCATATGTTTGACCACCGGTAGCAAGCCTGCCGCGCGCAGTCCTTCGACCTGGGCCATGGCAAGGGCAATAACCGTCTCGACGTCGCCAGAGAACGCCCGGTTGCCAATCGCCGCGTGGGTATCGGCGAAGCGCAAATCCAGGACCGGCAAGCAATCGACCGTGATATCGAGCAGACGCAATTCCTCGGCCAGCATTCGGGCATTCAGACGGGTCGCCTCAAGGCCGCGCTCGGGATCCCGGGCGTAAAGCGCGCCAAAAGTCTCCGCCGGCGGTGCCGCGCGCCAGGTCGGTGGGCCGATGCGTTGCACCCGGCCGCCCTCCTGGTCGATCAAGATAGGAGCCTCTCGCCCAACCGCCTGGCGCAAACCCGCGATCAAAGTTCGGATCTGGTCCGGCGTCTCGCAATTGCGCTTGAACAGGATGAAGCCGAACGGATCGGCGTCTTTCAGGAAGTCGCGCTCACCATCGCCGAGGGTCGGGCCGGCACAGCCCAGGATCGCAGCTCGCATCCGCGCGCCCTGGCGCTCAGCGCCGCACGACCAGGCACGCCTGGTTTCGTGTCTTCAATACGGCGCAAATCCGCCGCGCATCAGCCTCGGCAACTGAGCCCCCCTGCACGCGATAGAACCGCCCCTTGGTGGCAACAGTAATGGCCTCAATCGTGAGCGTAAGCCCACCGAGCAGGTCCTTGTTGCGGCCCTGAGTTCGGGTCCACAGCGCGCGGGCCCGGTCTTCGCTTTTCAGCGCCGCGAGCTGAATGCGAAAACGGCCCTTGGCAGGCGGTGTGATCGTTTTGGGAGCCGCTTTCTTAGGCACCGCTTTTGCCGCAACCGGCTTCGGAGCCGGTGGAGCCTTAGCTTCCGATTTCACGGGCTGTGGTGCGGGCGGCGGCGCAACAGTTTTGGGCACCACGGACTTCGGCGCTTCGGCGCTCTTCTTTGCGACCGTGCCGGCCGCCGTAACCGGTGGCGGCGGCGGGGCGGGTTTGATCAGGCTTTCCGCCGAGCTCTTACGAGTTGCGGGCGGGATAGCAGACGAACCGGCGCTCGCGGGCGGTGCGGTAAGTTTGGCGGGTGGCAGGGGCGATTCAGGCGGCGGCATAAGGCGCTCGACCTTGCTGGTACCACTGCGCTCGGTGCCGCTTTCATAAACCTTGATGTTCTGATGCGGGATCTTCATGCCGCCCGGTTGTTCCGGGCGAACTTTGCTCGGGTTGGCATTCGCGCGAATGATCGGTGCGGTCGCCTCGCTTCCGGCCTGACGGCCCTGATCGTAGGCGTACCAAACCACGCCCGCAAAGGTGAGCAACGCGAATACCGCAATAAAAATCGTCAACCCACGTCCTGAACGTTGAGGTTCCTCGGACAACAATGGCGGTGGCCCGGGGCGATCCTCGTCGTCAATCATGGGCGGGCGCGTCGGTCGCTCCGTCCCTTCGCTCATGAGCGCAGTTCCTCCACTGGCTCCACGCCAATAACGCCAAGTCCCGAAGCGATCACAGTCGCCACCGCCTGGACCAACGCCATTCGCGCGAGAGTAAGATCATCCTCACCCTCGACTATAAACCGCAATGCCGCCTCTTCTTTGCCCTTGTTCCAAAGGGCATGAAACCCTGCCGCGACATCGGAAAGATAGAACGCGACCCGGTGCGGCTCATGCGCTTCGGCTGCCGCCTCGACCATTCGAGGCCACTCAGCCAATAGCCTAATGAGACCAATCTCCGCCGGATCGGTCAAGCGGGCGAGATCGCTATCGGCAAGCGTGATCGCTGCCAATCGCGCAGGATCAAACGCCTCACGCGCGTGTCGGAGCACGGAATGGCAGCGTGCGTGGGCATATTGAACGTAAAAAACCGGATTCTCGCGGCTTTGTTCGGTCACTTTGTGATAATCGAACTCCAGCGTCTGGTCGTTGCGGCGGGTCAGCATGATGAAGCGGATCACGTCTTTTCCGACCGAATCGACCACATCGCGGATGGTTATGAAGTTGCCGGCCCGCTTCGACATGCGAACCGGCTTGCCGCCGTCGAGCATGTGAACCAGTTGGCAGATCTTGACGTCGAGATCGCCCTTGCCGCCGGTGGCCGCACGAACCGCCGATTTCATGCGCTTGACGTAACCGCTGTGGTCGGCCCCCCAAACATCGATCATGTCGGCGAAACCGCGTTGGTACTTGTCCCGGTGATACGCGATATCGGACGCGAAATAGGTCCAGCTACCATCCGATTTCTTCATCGGCCGATCAACATCGTCGCCGAAATCCGTGGCCCGAAACAAGGTTTGCGGCCGCGGCTCCCAATCATCCGGCTTCTTGCCTTTCGGCGGCTCCAGCACGCCGGTATAGATTAAACCGTCCGCTTCCAACTGGGTGAATACCTCTTCGACGCTGCCAGCTTCGACCAAGCCTCGCTCGGAGGTGAAGACATGCATATCGATGCCCAGGTGGCCCAAGTCCTCACGCACGCCGTCCATCATCATCGAGATCGCGAAAGACCGTACCTCGACAAGCCAATCGGCCTCCGGCAGCCCTTTCCACTTCTCGCCATCTCGGGTCGCCAGCGCGCACCCGACATCCTTCAGGTATTCGCCAGGGTAAAATCCTTCCGGGATCTCGCCAATCTCCTCGCCCAGCGCCTCCAGGTAGCGCAGGTAGGCCGAACGCGCGAGGGTATCGACTTGAGCCCCAGCATCGTTGATGTAGTACTCGCGGCAGACGTCGTATCCGGCCTTCGCCAAAAGTGCTGCCAGCGCATCGCCAAACACCGCTCCGCGGGCATGTGCCGCGTGCAACGGACCCGTTGGATTGGCCGAGACATACTCGACGTTTACCTTGCGCCCGCCCCCGACCTTGGAATCGCCATAGGCCATTCCCTCGCGCAGCACCGCTCGCAACGCATCAAGCCAGACTTCGCTCGCAATCCGAAGATTTATGAAACCGGGTCCCGCCACTTCGGCCGAGATAATCTGAGTATGCGCCCCCAACCGCTCAGCCAGCGCCTCTGCCAGGTCGCGCGGTTTCATCCCGGCCGCTTTAGCCAGTACCATAGCAGCGTTAGTAGCGATATCACCGTGGCTCGGATCGCGCGGCGGCTCGACCGCAACCCGCCCCATATCAAGCCCTGCCGAAAGAGTTCCAGCACTCATCATTTCTTCGAGTGAATTATGAACTATATCTAGGAAGCATTTGAAAATGTGCATTTAAGTCTTTGCATTTATGTCAAACAATCGGCTGTGTTCCGACAGCGCGTAGCGATCGGTCATACCGGCGATGTAGTCGGCAACCAAGCGCGCGCGTCTGGTTTCATCGTCCCCATTGGCGCCTGCGGATTGCCATTCGGTCGGTAGCGTATTGGGCTCCGCCATGAACAGCACGAACAACTCACCCACCACCCGCTTGGCCTTGGCCGCCATGCGGTTGACCTTGTAATGGCGGTACATGCGATTGAACAGAAAGGATTTCAGTTCCTTGTTCTTCGCTCGCATGGGCTCTGAGAAATCGATGACCGGTTTCGCGGCGGCACGCACATCGTCAGATGAAGCCGGCATCAGCGCTAATATCCGCTGTCGGCTCTCAGCCAGCAGGTCAGAGGCCAACACCCCCACCACCCGGCGAACCGTCTCGTGATAGGCCCGACCGGGCGGCAATTCGCCGTAGGCAGACCGCACCTCTTCAGCGACAGGGGCGATCAGGGACAGCTCTGAAATTTCACCCAAAGTGAACAGGCCGGCACGCAGGCCATCATCAATGTCATGGGAATTATAAGCGACATCGTCGGCCAAGGCCGCGACCTGCGCTTCCGGTCCGGCAAACCCATCAAGTCCAAAACCCATTTGACGATCGACTTCGGCAATCGTAGCGGTTAGCGGTCGCGTCGCGTTGGGGCCGGTTAGCGGTCCATTGTGCTTGGCCACGCCTTCCAGGGTTTCCCAGGTAAGATTGAGGCCGTCATAGGCGGCATAGCGTTGTTCAAGGCGCACCAGGATACGCATGGCCTGATCGTTGTGATCGAAGCCACCGTGGCCCTGCATCGCTGCGTCGAGCGCATCTTCGCCGGCGTGGCCGAACGGTGTGTGCCCCAGGTCATGCGCCAGGGCCAAGGCCTCGGCCAGATCCTCGTTCAGGCCGAGCGACCGACTGATGGAGCGGGCGATCTGCGCGACCTCGAGGCTGTGCGTCAGGCGGGTGCGGAAATAATCGCCTTCGTGATAAACGAAGACTTGGGTCTTGTACTGCAGTTTGCGGAATGCTCCAGAATGCAGAATGCGGTCTTTGTCACGCTGGTGCGGCGTGCGTTCGCTCGCGTCTACTTCGTCATGCAATCGGCCACGACTGGCGTCCGGCCGACTGGCGTAAGGAGCCAGATCCGAGCCCGGCATAATCCCCGGCGACCGGTCGGTCCATGATGACATTTCCGGAGTTTCCGACATCTCGCGCGCTCTCTGGTGATGCGTGCGGACCCTACAATCCGCACGGGCTGGGCGCAAGATGATGGCTTGTGCCAGCTCGTACTCGTTGACAATAGAGGAATCCCGCTTACATCTGGCATGTGCTAGTATAGCAAGCGAACGTTTACGGATGCTCCATGGAACACGCGACCACCGATACTGACCGCAACTTTGGCCTAAGCGAAAGCGCCGCCAAACGAATTTCGGTCATCCTAACCGATGAAGCGGCCCCCGAAGCCAAGTTCATGCGCGTCGCGGTCGAGGGTGGCGGCTGTTCTGGCTTCCAATATGATTTCGGTTTCGATGAGACCATGAGCGACGAAGACCATGTCTTCGAGAGCCACGGCGTTAAGGTCGTGGTCGACGACACCTCGCTCGATCTCATCTCCGGCGGCGAGCTGGATTTCGTCGAGGAACTGATCGGCTCGTATTTCCGGATCAACAATCCGAATGCGAACGCGTCCTGCGGCTGCGGCTCTTCCTTCTCGATCTAGCCTCGCATCCTCGCGTTCGGGTACACTATCAACCGACATCATCAGATCTAGTGCGAGGAAGAGCGATGAAGGCCGCGACCTGGAACGTCAACTCGATCAAGGCGCGTTTGCCTAATGCCCTGGAGTGGCTCGCAACCGCCGCGCCCGACGTGGTTATGCTGCAAGAGATCAAGACCGTCGATGAGGCCTTCCCCAGACTTGAGATTGAAGAACTGGGTTACAACGTCGCGACCCACGGCCAGAAATCCTATAACGGCGTGGCCATCCTCTCCAAGCGCCCGATGGAAGATATTTCCCCCGGATTGCCAGGCGACGACAGCGACGAGCAGGCGCGTTATCTCGAGGCGACGATAGACGGCGTCCGCTTTGCCTCGATCTATCTGCCGAACGGCAACCCGGTGGATAGCGAAAAGTTCCCCTACAAGCTCGCCTGGATGGATAGATTGCGCGACCGGGCGAAGGCATTGCTTGAGACCGAGATGCCGGTGGTACTGGCCGGTGATTACAATGTCGTGCCGAGCGATGAAGATGTGCACGACCCGCAAGGTTGGGCCGATGACGCACTCTGCCGCCCCGATACCAGGGCAGCGTTCCGGCGCATCGTTAATCTCGGGTATACCGATGCATTTCGCGCCTTGAACTCGGCCCCGCACCGCTACAGTTTTTGGGACTATCAGGCCGGTGCCTGGCACAAAGATCATGGCGTTCGCATTGATCATCTGATGCTGTCACCGCAAGCTGCGGACCGGCTCTCGGCCTCTGGAATTGATACCGCGCCGCGCGGCAAACAGAAGGCCTCGGATCACACGCCGGTTTGGATCGAACTTCGAGAGTAGGAGTGGCCCCATGACCGAGTTGATAGGGGGATGCTTCTGCGGTCGGGTCAGGTACGAGTTGACCGAGCCACCGTTGCGCGTCGATCACTGCCACTGTGTGATGTGTCGGCGCGCGGCCGGTGCTGCATTCGTTCCCTGGATGATGGTCACAGCGGACTCCCTAAAATTCACCGGCGACGCCCCGACATTCTTTCGCTCGTCGACCCAGGCCGAGCGGAGTTTCTGCCCCGACTGCGGGACCGTCCTCACCTACCAATACGACGGCCGAAATCAGGAAATCGATGTGGCGCTGGCGTCGCTTGACGATCCAAACCTCCTATCCATCGACCAACACCTATTTGCCAACAGCGCGATATCCTGGCTGGAGATCGACCGCCATATACCGGTTCGCGAGGGTATGGGCGAATGGCTGGCGGATGACGGCTTGCGCGTTGCCGAAAGCCAGACGCTTGAGGGCTCCTGTCTTTGCGAGAAAATCCAATATCGGGTGACGGGCCAGCCGGAGCGTGCTGCGGTTTGTCATTGCGGGACCTGCCGCAAGGTCTCCGGCGGTTTTGCCACGAGTTGGGCGATATATCACGCTGACCGGTTCGAATTGGTCTCTGGCCGTCCGCGCGCGCATCTGTCCTCTAAGACCGGGGAGCGGCAATTTTGTGGTGACTGCGGCTCGTATTTGTTCTTTCGCTCCCTGAAGCGCGACGATATCGCGGAAATTATGATCGCAACCCTAGACCACCCAAACCTGATCTCCGCCGATTGCCACCTCTTCACCGACAGTGCGCCGGCCGGCATGCAAATCCAGGACAAACTGCCGCGCTACCCGGGCTCGATCGCCGATGGTGGTGCGATATCGTTTTGAGGGGATCGCCGCCCCCCGCCGCCCTCCCCCGCCACACGCACCGCTCCCCGGAAGGCGCAAAGCGACTATCCGGGGCCACACCGTGGGTTCGCATGGACTTCTTTTCGAGATCCCGGCTCTCCGCTTCGCGCCGGCCGGGAAGCGGGAGTGAGAGGTAGCCGGGAAGCGGGAGTGAAAGGCAGGTTTGCGGAGACGCCGGGATTTCCGATCTGTGGACAGCTCACAGCCCCACCCGCAAAAGCTTGATTGCGGCTGCAGCCTTGGCAACTTCGTCAATCGCCCAGAGACCATCATTCTCGGTCACCTGTCGTATCGGAGAGCC
>JABIRP010000367.1 GCA_018699735.1 Rhodospirillaceae bacterium
ACGAGGCCGCGCTGGCGGGCCTTGAAGCCGGCATAAAGAACGTCGACGCGCACGTGACCATCTTCAAACAAGGTGTAGGCGCTGGCAAAGAGAAACAAGCCGGCATACCAAAACCGGACCAGATCGCCTTGGAAGGCCTGCTCATAGGAAAAGATGAAACGGCTCAACACGATGCTCATCTCCGCCAACACCACCAACAAAGCCAGCCAGTGGAAGCCGAGCGAGCGCGTGAATGCGGCGATGATCAATCCGGCGACCATCAGGGGGATTTGTGTATAAGCACCGCGAAAATGAGGGCGTCCGAGCTGCTTGGTCAAATCGTCGCCGACAACCGCGCTCAGCAATTCCTCGACCCGAAGAAAAGAGATCACCATGTCGGCGAGCCCGATCAACAGAACAATCCAGAAAGCGGCGCGAATGATGTAGTTGACGATCGCGGCCATGGCGAGCGAATCACCACGCAAAGTCCGACCGGCCGTGCGCTGGATTACAACGGCGGGAATGACTACGGCCAACGGATAGAATGCCGCCTGAACCGCCGCCTGCAGGAAGGCGGTGCCCTCCAGTGGTTTCTTCAGCGCGCTTGGGCCGAACACTTCCAATTGCTCGAAAAACGGCGCCAAGCCAGGCCAGTCGAGCCAAAAAATCAGATAGTTGTTGAACAGAAATGTCAGCATGACCGTGACAATCGACCAGCCGAATAGGCGATAGGCGCCAGTCCACGGCAAATAGGGGCCGAGCGCATCCGGTGAGGAAAGAGGGTCGGCTTGATCTGTCATAGCGGTCTCGGGTCTCGCTTTATTTGGGAACGTTTAAAAAACAGGCGGGATCCAAGGACCCCGCCTGCCTAGACATGTCTTAGTCAGGTCGATTAGAGACCCAGGACCCGGTTGCGTTGGGCATAGTAACCACCCTCGGACAGCTTCATCCAGCCACCCACGGCGGTCCGCGCCGCAACGAAGCTCTCGTGAACCCGACGAGCCAGATCACTGTGAGCGACGGTCTCCGCGAAGACTTCTTCGGCACCCTTGCCGAAGGCATCATACACATCATCGTTGAATTCCTTGACGACGACGCCGTGCTCGTTGACCAGTTTTTGCAGGAAAGCACCGTTGTTGGCGTTGTACTCGGACATCGCCAGATCGTTGGCCTGCGCGCCACAAGCTTCGATAATCATCTGATCCGTACGCGACAGACTTTCCCACCAGGACTTGTTGAAGCCGAATGCGTTGTACCCGCCCGGCTCATGCATGCCCGGGAAGTAGTAGTACTTGGCGGCCTCATAGAACTTCATCGCGTAGTCGTTCCAGGGGCCAACCCACTCGGTCGCCTCAATGGCACCAGAGACCAGGTTCTCATAAATCTGGCCGCCCGGCAGAGACACCGGAGATGCGCCAAGCTTGGCCATAACGTCGCCGCCAAGACCAGGAATACGCATCTTCAGGCCCTTGAGGTCGTCGGCCGAGTTGATTTCCTTGTTAAACCAACCGCCCATCTGCACGCCGGTATTGCCCGCCGCGATGCTCTTGATACCATATTCGCCCGACAACTCGTCCCAGAGCTGTTGGCCACCCATCCAGTTGATCCAGGAGGCCATCTCGTTTTCGGTCAAGCCAAACGGTACCGAGGTGAAATAGGCAAACGCCGGATGCTTACCTTTCCAGTAATAATCGGCCGAGTGGTACGCTTGAGAGTTGCCTGAAGCGACTTCGTCAAAGACGTCAAACGCGCCAACGCGTTCACCGGCGGCAAAGTACTGCACCTGGATGCGGCCGTCGGACGTGTCGGTGATCTTCTTGGCCAAGCGCTGCGCGCCGGTGCCCAGGCCAGGGAAATCACGTCCCCAGCTCGATACCATGACCATCTCGATACGCTTTTGCGCCAGCGCCGGAGCGGCGAGTGTGGTCGCGGCAGCACCGCCGACGGCGACGGCACCGGCGGTTTTAATAAAATCACGACGTTTCATGAAATTCCTCCCGTTGAATCCCCTTCAATTCGGGGATTTGGATCTATTAGCCCTGTGTCTCGATACGCTCCCCGAATTCTCGCAGCCGGAGAGTTGTGCGAATTATAGAGAAGTCGCGGAACCGCGCAATGTTGCTTCCGCAAGGCGGAACTGGAAGGGCTGATAAATCACGCCGGTTACGATCCGGGAAATTCGGTCCAGTCATGCCCGGTCAGGATCTCACACGGCCGATAACGGGTCTTGTAGGCCATCTTTCTGGACTCGGCGATCCAATAGCCGAGATAGACGTGGCGCAGGCCCAGAGTTCGCACTTTGCGAACCAGGTCAAGGACCATAAATACGCCCGGACTTCGACGGTCGTCGTCGGGGTCGTAGAAGCTGTAAACCGCCGAAAGGCCATCATCCTGGATATCGGTCAGGATGCCGGCGCGCAATCGGTCGTCCTGATCCCGGTATTCAATGATGGCGGTTTCGATTGGTGATCTCTCAACCATGTCCGCGTAATCGGCGAAGTCCATTAAGGCCATCTCGCCTTCATCATGCCGGGCGATCTGATAGCGTTGAAACAGGTCGAATTGCTCGCGGGTTGCCTCTGCCGGTACCGGCGATCCGACGAGGTCTTCGTTGTTTCGCAGTATGCGCCGGAATGTTCGGGTCCAGGCAAAATCGTCCACACGAACGCGTATCGGCACACAAGAGCGGCAATTGGGGCAGGCCGGCTTGTATGAAAGATGTTGTGACCGTCGGAAGCCGGCGCGTGCCAGGGCGTCGTGTGAATGCCGCCCGCGCCTGCTCGTAAGATCCGCCACCATCCGGCGCTCTGTACGTCCATCGACATAGGGGCAAGCCATGCGAGAGGTATAGAAGAAGTTCAGCGGTGGAGATGTTATTGCGTTGAACATAGTTTTCGAGCGGCCTTCGGTTCGGGACAGTTTGCCAATTGCAGTTGCCTTCCCGAAGGGTGGCTCAATCAGATCAACTCGACAAGGGGTCGTTCGGGAGAAAACCAGAGCGTGGGCAGTCAGCTCTTATTTTCTCGCGGCGGTGGGAGTGAACCGCTGCCCGCGTCATCGCGAACCGTAGGCAGTGTGGTTTCCGTCGGCTCGATCCTCGGTCCTTCGAGTTCTTCGCGCACTTTTTCGGCATTTGCACTCAACAGCACGATACTGATGCGCCTGTTTTCTGGCGCTGCCGGGTCTTCCGCGTTGATCGGGTCCTGGTCGGCCATTCCGACAACCTGAGCCACCCGGTCTTCGGGAACGCCAAATTCTATAAGCGCTTTTCGGCTGGAATTCGCGCGTTGGGTTGAAAGTTGCCAATTGTCCATGTCTGAGCCAGGCGCGAAGGGGCGCGAGTCCGTATGCCCAGAAATTTTGATCCGATTCGGTAGCTGCTTGATGATCTCAGCAACCTTCTCCATCAGCTTGCGAGTTGCCTCAAGCATGTCGTCACCGCCCAGCGGGAACAACGCGACCTTTTCTTGATCCAGTAACTGAATTCGAAGGCCTTCGGAGGTATTTTGGATCTTCAAACTGTCGGCGGCCTCTTGCACCTCGGGGTCTTCGGATTCTTCGATTGCCTTGCGGATCAACTGTTCGGCTTGGGCAAACTGAGCTTGCTCACGCTCCTGCAGCAACTCCTCTAGCTTTTCTTCACTGATCGTACCTTCGGCGTCTTCTTCGCTGCCAAGTCGGGATTCGATGTTCTCGGGATCATCGGAATCCGGGTCCAGAGATTCCGTACGTTCGGCCTGTGGGCGGGCGACCTGCGGAGTGCTGATCATCGGCGGAGAGGAGGCCGACTTGAGCGCGCCCGGTACTGTGATCGAGGTTCCGCCGAGCACGCCACCGGAGCCGCTCCGGGTCGAGCGCGAAATGGCTGTCGGATCGAAATAGTTCGAAATGCCCATTTTCTGCTCTTCCGTGGTTGCGTTCAGCAACCATAGCAGCAGAAAGAAGGCCATCATCGCGGTCACGAAGTCAGCATACGCCACCTTCCAGGCGCCGCCATGCGGGGCTCCATGGCCGCCTTTCTTGACCTTTTTGATGATTATTTCGGCGTTGTCTAAGGCCACGACGCCCTCGTTCCGTTAGTTCGATGTGGTGCCGCGTCGAGTGCGGCCGTCTCTTGCATATGTCGCTCTTGCGTATATGGCGATCATGGTGAACGCAATCAACGTGCCAAACACTCCGGCCGGGCTCTCCGGTCTGACCCCATTCAAGCTTAAACCGGCCAAGCTTAAACCGGCCAAGCTTAAACCGGCGGCAATGCTGCGACCGCTTCCTCGACTTCGAAGAACGAGGGGCGATCCTTCTCCATGAGCGTCTTACGCGCAAACTCCACAGAGACCGCCGGAGCATAACCCGAGACATGCGCTAGCAGGCCGGCCTTGATACAACTCATGTATTTGCCGTTGGCTGCGAAAACTACATCCATGTTCGCCGCCAAGGGACTGACAAATCCGTATGCCAACAAGATGCCAAGGAACGTTCCAACCAGAGCGCCACCGATCAGCTTACCAAGCACTTCGGGCGGTTCTGTAATCGAACTCATAGTCTTAATAACACCGAGCACGGCGGCGACGATGCCTAGGGCAGGGAAGCCATCACCCATGGTCCGATAAGCACCAGCGATCGATGCATCCTCGGCATGGTGAGTTTCCAATTCTTCATCTAGCAGGTCGGCAAGCTCATGCGGATTATCGGTTCCCAGTGTCATCATACGAAGGTAATCGCAGAGGAATTCCAACGCGTGATGGTCGGCGGAAAATCGAGGGAATGCTTGGAAAAGTGAACTCTCTTCAGGTCGCTCAATATGGGATTCAATCGCCAACATGCCTTTGGTTTTGGCAAGTTTGAAGATCGCGTACATCAGGCTCAAAAGCTCAAGATAATCATCCTTGGAGTATTTAGGGCCTTTCAACGCTGATTTGAACGCGTAGCCGGCCTTGCCAATGAGGTACTTTGGGTTGGCCGCGACGAACGCGCCGATACCGGCACCGCCGATGATAACCAACTCGAAAGGTTGCCATAGTGGTCCCAGCTTACCTCCCATAGCCATATACCCGCCGATAACGGCGGCAAAGACAATGATCCAACCGAGAATCACGAACATGCGCCCGCTCCACTTTCCGCGTCGCTCTCCCAGTGAAAGCGACACTTTTCCACCGATTAATATCCCTCAAATTAGTCCGATTTGCAAAGACAAACGGGTAAACAATTGAATTTTATGTAATTTCTCATGATATCTGGAATATAAAAGGCGTTTATCCGAGCTTGGCCCGGCGAGCGGTAACGGCTAGAAGATTTCGCTGTCATATATCGAAGAGGTTGGGAGATGCAGGTGAACCCCGTGGAGTTTCGCGAAGTGCTCGGTCGCTTCGCCACCGGAGTGACGGTTGTTACGACCGTGGCCAACGGGCGTCCGATCGGGTTGACGGCCAACGCCTTCACGTCCGTGTCGCTTGACCCTCCCTTGGTTTTGTTCTGCCTGGATCGAGATTTTTCCGATCTGGATGCCTTTGTCCGAGGCGAGTGCTTTGCGATCAACATTCTGGCAGATGACCAGAAAGACCATTCCGTGCGGTTCTCAACCTCAGGCGCGGATAGATTTGCCGAACTTGCCTTCGAGACCTGGGAGACCGGGTCTCCGATTTTGCCAGGCGCTGTGGCTTCGATCGATTGTCAGAGACACGCGGTTCATGATGGCGGCGACCATGCCATCGTAATCGGCCGCGTTCTGCGCGCGGATCTGGTGACATCCGACAGCGCGCCTCTGGTATTTCATCGCGGTGCCTATTGCGACATCGCGTAAGACGTCGTTTAGCGTATCAGCTTAAATCGTTCTGGAGACGGGTGGAGAAGCCTTCACCGCGAAGTCGCTCTAGGATCTCTTCAACATGACCGGCATTTCGCGTCTCGATGACGACGTCGACCTCGGCGTGCTTGACCGGCACGTTCTGAAACAGGCGCTGGTGGTAGACCTCCACGATGTTGCCGCCGGCGGCGCCGATCAAGCCGGTCAAGCGAGAGAGTACGCCTGGCTCGTCGTGGATCTCGATCCGTACCCGTACAAGCCGGCCGTCGCGGCCTAGCCCGCGCATCAGAACCGATCCGAGCATGCGAGCGTCAATGTTGCCGCCGCTGACCACTGCGGCGACATTGGTCTTGTCAATCAAGCTCGGACGCTGAGCCAAGGCGGCGAGCGTGGCGGCTCCCGCGCCTTCGGCGATGATTTTCCCGTGCTCCGCCAATCCGCAGACGGCGGTTTCGATTTCGGTCTCGGAGACCAGTAGAATTTCGTCGACCAAGTCCCGGATAATCGCCTTGGTTAGTTCGCCGGGCGTTTTCACTGCGATGCCTTCGGCCAAGGTTTCTCCGCCGGATGTCGGCGTTTCGCCCGATATCGCCTGCCGCATCGACGGATAGAATTCAGCCTGAACACCGATGATCCGGACGTCAGGTTTGATAGCTTTGGCGGAGATAGCGATGCCGGAAATCAGACCACCGCCACCGATTGGCACGACGATGGTCTCAACCTCGGGCCAATCGGCCAGAATTTCCAATCCAACCGTGCTTTGTCCGGCGATGATCGCCGGGTCGTCGTAAGGATGGACGAGGACCAAGCCTTGTTCTTCAATGAGCGTTTCCACACGCTCTTTGCAATCGGCGAGACCACGACCGTACAGCTCAACGCTGGCGCCATGTTGCCGCGTTCGCTCAACCTTGGAAAACGGCGTTGTCGCCGGCATGACGATGGTGGCCGGGATACCGAGGCGGTTCGCGTGGTAGGCGACGCCCTGGGCATGATTACCGGCCGACATCGCGATCACGCCGCGCGCGCATTGCTCGGCGCTCAGTTGGGTTAGCCTATTGCAGGCGCCGCGAGGCTTGAAGGACCCGGTCAGTTGGAGGTTTTCGAGCTTCAGGCGGAGTGCTCCAGATCCCTGGGCAGAGATGCCCAGAGGCGCCTCGACCAACGGTGTCCGCGCTATGGCACCCTGCAAGCCTTCGGCCGCGCGTTGGCAGTCTTCCAACGAAATGCAGTCGTCCAAGGTAGTGCTGGTGTCCATAGCCGTTCAGCTCCCATCGATTAAGCACTGGATTTGTGGGGCGATAGCACATGTGCAGCTTACCGACCAGATGCACACTTGCGTGAAGTCGGTGAATTCCGCTTGCCAAAGAACGACAGCGTCTTAGGCTTATTGAGGATAGTTGTGAGGCGAATGAGGGCGAGCGAGGGGGGAACGAGAGGACGAGTTCGGTACGGGTTTTGCGTAGTCTTGGCTGCCTCAAGACATGACGAGGTAAGAGACGGACGAAGCCGTGTCGGAAACGACCGCAGGAGGCTCAATTGTCGCCAGCATCCCAATTCACAGTCGCGTTGGCGTTGACCCTATTTGCGTCAACCTCACTAGCGGCCCAGAACGCAACCCAGACCACAGGTCAGACCACAGGTCAGACCAGGGGTTCCTCTGAGCTGCCGGCCGATCCGGTTTGGTATTTCGTCGGTGGGGGTAGCACCACGGCGGATGGCGCCGGCCGAAACACGTCGAACCGCGAGCCCTACCGAGATTTGGACAATCTGGTCGAAGTCCAGTTCCGCCATGAGTTCTCACTCACGCTCGGCGCCCCCTCAAGTGCTCCCGAAATGTTGGCCTTTGCATCCGGTCAATCATACGGCGTCGGATTGCGCTCCCGGGCTTATACGTTCCTGGTCAACCGGACCTTCGAATGGCAGAACACCTCTCCGATAACCCCCCATTTTATGGCTGGTCTGGGGGTGACCTATTCCGATGATGGTGACCGCCAGTCCGGTGGTTTCGCATTCGGTTCGCAAACCGATGGCGTCTGGAAGCCGGCGTTGCAGCTAGGCGTTGGTGCCTCGTATGCAGTGAACGAGAGCTGGGCTTTCACAGCGCAATACCGAGCGTTCTATCTCGGCCCTGCCGCCCGTGATTTGGTTGTCCAGCAGGACGGTCATCTCACTCAAAACTTCATGGTCGGTGCGCGGTTCCGATTTTAGAACACTAAGCTTGCCAAGTCGCACTGCTAAACCGGCGGCGTCTCTCGCGATACATATATGTAATTCATGAGGGTCAAAATCTGATCTACAGTGTGGCCGTCGTCGGAGATTGGGACGGAAACTCGTTCGACTGACAGGTACTCTGATCGATGCGGGTACCGTGACGGTCCTTGGTAGAAGTGCAAGATCCCGCTAGCGTAGATTTCTTCATACATTCTGATGAGATGCGCGGGGTTGCTTACACCATGCTCGACGAGTTTTCCTACAAGCTCGGAGCCGACGGTTTCGGTTACAGCCGTGCCCAGCAGCCGGTACTGAAACTTGACCTGAATTCCCTCAAGGACGTCTACGAGCACCAGATACGGTAAGAGTCTTGGCAGATCTATAGGGTCGAACATCGCACGGTTCGGCAGATGATCCCGTGGGTGAATACTCTTCCAATAGGTCAGAAATTTTCGCGTATTTGGTCGGACGCCTTGTTCAAGAATTTCATGAATTTTCAGTAGGTTATCGTGCATGAAATCAATGTTAATTGTTGTTAAAGGAGATTGCCGACCAGCCTGAAAACATATAGATCGGTAGGAAATATGACAATATTTTAAATACGCATTTATGCGCTGCGAGGCCGACCTGGTTCGAAGGATCACTCGAAAATAGAAAACACGGCTGGTTCTAGTTAAAGCCGAGCCGGCTTGGTACTCACCTAGTTGGCGTTTAAAGGTGTCAGCGTCAGAATATTTTCACGGGATTGAGGTTTGGTGCCAATTCGGCGGTGCCCGCCGTTGCTCCAACCACTCGGATCGCCGCCGTAATAGGCAGCGAAAATATTGCCCGACTGCCCCAGAGGAACTGCAAATATCGAGCGCTCCAAATTCGCCAAATCGTAAGCGCCTCGGAAGCCTGACCCATGAACATGGTCGAAAATAGAGCCTTCTATGTCAGAGCTGTAGGCGCCTCGATTGACGGTGTCGTTGCCGCCGTCACTTTCGGTCGTGGTGATGAATAGCCGGCCGATCAGCGGTAATTTTGAGAAAATCGGGTGGGCAAACCGGGCTTGATGCGCATCGCCCCAACGCCAGTCCTCAATATTTGCACCATATCTCTCGGCGAGTGACGTTAGGGCCTCTGATAGCGTCGATCGCGCGATCGACGCACAATCCTCCACAAGGCCGGTAAGACCGTCGTCACACCAGCGGGGCTCACTCTTCAAGATATAAAGCAATGCAGTTGCGCGGGGTTGGAATGTGGCGAATTCACGACCCAGGTCGTCGGCCAACAATCGGTTACCAAGCTTTTTGACCCAGCTCGCCAGGATCAGCGGCTCCGGTCTGTCGCGGTGCATTTCACCGTCCCAGTTTTTTATCAGATCACGGGCTCTACGCTCTGGTAATCCTTCTGGTGTAATACCCAACAGATGGACCAGCTGCGATCCCAAATCGCCAGCGATACCGGACACTGCGTCCATCTGGATATCCGTCATCCGGTCGAGGGTCACACGGCCCGCTTTCAGTCGCTCGACGATCCGCTTCGCCCGGTATGGCGCGTCGAACCGCCGGCCGAGCGTCAGCGCCGGATCGCGTGGGTGGACACGGTTATTGGCTTGCACAAGGGCGCCGCCGGGCGGATCGGTAATCATGGGCAAGGCCGAGCGCGGCGCGAACCCGGTCCAATCACCGCGACCGCTGGCGCCATCACCCGGCAGGAAACCGTCGCCACCCCGGCGGATCGGGACCTTCCCGGCGGTGACCATGGCAATATGGCCGGCTTGGTCGGCGAGCATCACGTTTTGCTGCGGCGCGTCGAACCGGTCGAGGGCCGTGATCGCTTTCGCAACCGTAGGCGCTGCATTCAGGGCGTATAGCGCATCCGCCGTTCGATCATCTGGCGCTAATCCGGGCGAAGCGAGGCTCAACACCGTTCCGGTCTCGCGCGCCGCCCGCGCGCGCGGCAGAACATCGCTGATGACGGGGCCATGTCGAGATGATCGCGCAACCAGAGTTTCGCTGCCGCTTGCTGTTATAATTTTTTCACGGCGCAATGCGAACCGCTTAGGTCCATCGGGCGTCAAGTACTGCTCTGGGTCGTCGGGGGAGAGGGTTTCGATGAACAAATCCTGAGTGTCACCCTGGGTGGCGGTCATGCCCCAGGCGAGCGACCCGTTGTGGCCGAGAATCGTAAGTGGAACTCCCGGCACCGTGGCCCCGACCCGAAGCCACCCAGGCGCTTCCAGCCGCGCAAGATACCAAAGGTTTGGATTGGAAAATCTGAGGTGCGGGTCGTTGGCAAGGAGGGGTTTGCCGCTCGCCGTACGCGTGCTGGAGAGCGTCCAGGCATTCGACGCCCCGGTTGCGACCAACGCGTCCGGTATGGCAGCCGCCAGCCACTCCAGCATGTCGCTATCGAGATTTCCGAGCTGTCCCAGGTTTGGTGCGGTGGGGATTTCGTGGTCCGGGTCTTCCGGACGCCAAAGCAGGGTCACCAGGGCCGGATCAACACCAGCCCTCAACATCCGGGCCCGGGTCAATTCCGACCGCCAGTCGAAGCCGAGCTGCAGTGCCATCAGACGGCTCCAAA
>JABIRP010000368.1 GCA_018699735.1 Rhodospirillaceae bacterium
ATGCCGAAATCGGCGAAGGTCTCGTTGCCACCGTTGTTGACCCAGGTTGAAACATCCGAAGGCCCGAGGGTATCGTCGAGCGCCATGCGGAGCCAATCGTCGTGATTGCCCATCAGCACCACATCTTCGACGGCGGCGCCCGGGTCGAGGAAATCTGACAGGCCGGCGGCGGCTAACGACAGGCAGTCGAGCGAGTTCGGTCCCCGGTCGATCAGGTCGCCAAGCTGTGCCGAGAGGACCGATGCGGGTTCAAGACGGCGCACGTCGTCGGCCAATGCAGCGAGCATCGCCTCGTACAGATCCGCGCGCCCATGCACGTCGCCGACCGCGACAAGCATTCGGTCTCCCGCCAAGGGGCGCGGATTGTCTTGCCATTCGTAACGTTGGATTTTCATTTCGATACTGTAGCGATAACCCCGCCCCCAGGAAACAGGGAGGCGGAGTTGTTCACAAGACCTAGGTGGGCCAAGGCCGGTCGCATCGCCTTAGATCCGATTAACCGCGCTGACTACGGCCTTGATCGGGGCCATGGTTATCGACGTGTCGATGCCGACACCGTAGACCGAACGGCCGTTCTCATCGGGCACCGTGAGCTCGATATAGGCTGCCGCTTCGGCATCGGAGCCGGCGTTGCGGGTATGCTCTGTATAGTCCTTGAGCCGGAACTCGAGACCGAACGCATCTCGCAGTCCGGTGACGAAGGCGGCGATAGGTCCGTTGCCGGTCGCTTCAATCTCGTGCTCCTTGCCGTCCCGCGCCACCACGGCCTTAACCCGCTCCAGATCGCTCGATCGCGAGGCAGCAGCGGAGGAGAATGAGATCAGCTTGAACGGCCCGGATTGTTCAATAAACTCCGAGTGGAAGACATTCCAGATTTGATCCGGTGTGATCTCACGGCCGGTTTCATCCGTGATCTTCTGCACCACTTGGCTCAGCTCGGCTTGCGCCGACTTCGGGAGTTTGATCGCGAAGTCGGTTTCGAGAATATAGGCGATGCCGCCCTTGCCGGACTGGCTGTTGACCCGAATGATGGCCTCATAATCGCGCCCGAGATCGGCCGGATCGATCGGCAGGTAGGGCACTTCCCAAACCTTCTGGTTGGCCTTTTGCAGCGCCTGCATACCTTTGTTGATGGCGTCCTGGTGTGAGCCGGAGAAGGCGGTATGCACCAATTCTCCCGCATAGGGGTGGCGCGGATGGATCGGCAGCTGGTTGCAGTACTCGAACACTTCCATCAGTCCGTTGATGTCGGAGAAGTCGAGTTTCGGATCGATGCCTTGTGTGAATAGGTTCAAGCCCAGGGTCACGATATCGACGTTGCCGGTGCGCTCGCCATTGCCAAACAAGGTGCCTTCAATGCGGTCGGCACCCGCCAGCTGCGACAGCTCGGCCGCAGCTATTCCGCAACCCCGGTCGTTGTGTGGGTGGATCGAGAGGACAATTGAGTCCCGTCGCGAGAAATTTCGGTGCATCCACTCGATCTGATCGGCGAAAACGTTCGGCATCGACATTTCCACCGTCGACGGCAGATTGATGATCACCGGGTTTTCTGGCGTCGGCTGCCAAATGTCCATGACCGCCTCGCAGACATCGAGCGCATAGTCGAGCTCGGTGCCCGTGAAGCTCTCCGGCGAGTATTGCAGGCGAACGTTGGTGCCGTTGTCCGTCAGCCGCGACAAACGCTGCTTGATCATTTCGGCACCTTCGGCCGCGATCCGTTTGACGCCGTCACGTCCTTCGCCGAAAACGACCCGGCGCTGCAACTCGGAGGTCGAGTTGTAGAGATGGACGATAACGTTCTTCGCCCCCTCGACACTCTCGATGGTGCGCTCAATCAGATGTTCGCGCGCTTGTGTCAGGACCTGAATGGTTACGTCGTCGGGGATCAGGTCACCCTCGATGATTTCTCGCACGAAGTTGAAATCCGTGTCCGACGCGGCCGGGAAACCGACTTCGATCTCCTTGAAACCCATCTCGACTAGGGTCTTGTACATCCGCATCTTGCGGCTCGAGTCCATCGGATCGACGAGCGCCTGATTGCCGTCGCGCAGATCGACGCTGCACCAGATCGGCGCTTTGTCGAGTATGCGGCTCGGCCATTGGCGGTCGGGCAGATCTACGGAGTCGTAAGTTCGGTATTTTTCGATCGGCATGGTGGTCATCGGTCTATCCTCGAATTCGCGCCCAGTCGGTATATTGCTGGTCGGCATATTGCCGGTTGGCATATTGCCGGGCCGATGGCGCGGTATTGCGTTTTATCTGTGGTGATTTCTCGACGTTGCCGGTGAAAACCTGTCCATTCGCTCGCGACCAAACTGCACGCATGAAAAGCGTGCCGGTCCTGGTGCCGGTCCTGATGCCGGTCCTGGCGAATGTTTCGGATCTCAGATCGTGGGTGCGGAGTCATATCTCACGACACGAAAAATTTCGAACGCACGGCAAACGACGATGTCCCGGTCTCCCTAGAGAGCCGGGTCAGTAAGTCGAAGGCCGAGGCCGAAATGCGTGTCTATGAACATATACGCAAGATAATGTCGCAAGGGGAGTCGGTCAAGCTGACATCGGAAGATTTCTCATATATCATAAATCGCATATGTTGGCCGCCTAGGTAGTTCCCGAAGGTGAATTGACATAAGTCAGGAGGCCGATGACTGCTAAGGCTATGGTAAAGTCAGCGTTGATGGTGATGATGGTGATGTGGTTGGCGATCAATGCGGCCACAAAGGGGTAAGAATATGAGCTTGGTCGATTTCTGTGAATCTGAACTCAATCGGCTGAAAGCTGAAGAGCGTTATCGCATCTTTGCCGACCTGGAAAAGCAAAGCGGGCTCTTTCCGTTCTACAAGCATCATCGTCCCGACGGTGTGGTCGAGGAAGTGTTGGTTTGGTGCTCGAATGACTATCTGGCCATGGGCACCTCGCCCAAGGTCATCACCGCGATGCATGAGGCTCTGGACGCAGTTGGTGCGGGCGCGGGCGGTACCCGCAATATTTCCGGCACCAGTCATTACCACGTACTGCTTGAGCAGGAACTGGCCGATCTTCATCAGAAAGAGGCGGCGCTGCTCTTTACCTCGGGCTATGTGGCCAATGAGGCGGCGCTTGGAACGCTGCTTGATGGGCGTGACGATATCGAGGTGTTTTCAGACGCCATGAACCACGCCTCAATGATCCAAGGCATGCGCAAACGCAAGGGCGCCAAACATATATGGCGGCACAACGATCTTGGGCATCTCGAAGAACTGCTGAAGGGTGCCGATCCGAAGACCGAAAAGATCGTCGCCTTCGAGTCGGTTTATTCCATGGATGGCGACGTCGCACCGATTGGCGAGATCTGTGATCTGGCGCATCGCTATGGCGCGATCACATATCTCGACGAGGTTCATGCGGTTGGCATGTACGGCCCGCGCGGTGGCGGCATTGCCGAGCGCGATGGCGTGCTCGACAAGGTGGACATTGTCGAAGGCACGCTGGCCAAAGGGTTTGGCGTGCAGGGCGGCTATATCGCCGGCAAGCATGCGTTTATCGACTACGTACGCAGTTTCGCGCCGGGGCTGATCTTCACCACCTCCATGGCGCCGGCCGTCGCGGCGGGGGCCCTCGCAAGTGTGCGGCATCTAAAGGCCAGCACCAGCGAGCGCGCGCAACAGCAGCGGCAGGCGACGCGCTTGAAACAAGCGTTCCGCGATGCCGGCCTACCGGTGATGGATAGCCAGAGCCATATCGTGCCGCTCTTGGTCGGCGATGCCGGTCGGGCGCGCGATTTCTCGAACGAGCTTTTGTACGACCGGCGGATTTATGTCACCGCGATCAATTTCCCGACCGTGCCGGTTGGCACCGAACGTCTTCGATTGACGCCAACACCAAAGCACACAGATGAAATGATCGATGAACTGGTCGCGACGATGCGTGATATGTTCGCTGGTGACATTCCCGAGGCCGTCCGCAAGGCCGGCTGAGCTATTCCTTTTTTTA
>JABIRP010000009.1 GCA_018699735.1 Rhodospirillaceae bacterium
GTGTGGAGCCGAGTTCGTTGGCGGGAGTCCCAGAGGGCTATCTGGCAATCCCTGAGATCGATGTGCGTGCTTCCGCCGGCCCTGGCGCCTTGAACGAGGGTCTCGAGGAAACCAAGGAAATGTGGTTTTTTCCTGATCCCGTCATCCGGCACGAGTTCCGAGCTCAGCCGGCGGATCTACGCATGATCACCATCGACGGCGATTCCATGGAACCGCTATTGGCGAGCGGCGACCGCATCCTGATCGACACCAGTCAGCGGGTACCGGTGCCGCCGGGGATTTTCGTGATCTGGGACGGCATGGGATTAGTCGCCAAACGCATCGAGCATGAGCCGAACTCCGAGCCGCCCAAAGTCATTATTAAGTCCGTGAACCCGGAATACGAAACATATGAGCGCGATGCCGAGGAAGTTCACATGATCGGGCGTGTTGTTTGGACTTCGAGGCGGTTGTGAACTCGCAATACCACAATACGTTTAGGCCATGGCTTCGAGACTACGACGCACCGCCTGGCACATGAGGGGCGCGCTACCTAATGCGTCGGCTTGATCAACAATACGATTGATTTCCTTCACAACCCGCTCCTGATTTTCCAGTCGCGACGCCCCGGCGATAGCAAAATCGAATGCCGCGATGGCATCGAGTGTTGTCGGGTCGTAACCCTTTTCGGCCAGGAGATCCTGGATGGCCTGTAAGGCTATTTGAGTGGTGAAATCAGGATCTTTGTCCAGGAAATCGCGAGCCGCTCGAATGAGTGTGGCCGGTTCGGAGGTGCCAACTGCTGCGCATTCCAGGGCGACATCTAATAAACCGGCACTCTTGGCTGCGGCGAACCACTTTCCCTTGCCTCCCCTGGTCGAGATGAGATCAAGCAAGATCTGGCGAGGGTTTAGCTTTGGATATTGTTTGACCGTGGCGCGGAATACCGAAAGGTATGTATTGCCGTCAGCGGCAAGAAGGCCGTAGTCCCGATAGGCTTCCTCCTCCCGGCCTGCTTCCAGCAATATCCGCTCGCAAAATTTGATAATTTGCCACTCGCCGTATCCATCCACTCGTCGGGCCTCGGCAAAAGCGATGGCCGCGTCCGTCATTCCTTGGCGGGCGAGAGCCTCCGCACCGAATTGCTCGGTCGACCAAATGGGGTGGGCCTGAAGGGAAAGCAATTCATTCAGTTCCTGATAGCGGCCCGAATGAAGTAGACAGGACAAGCATGCGTGTCCCCCATTGACGAAGGCGAAGCTGCTGTGGTCGGACCAAACTCGGCGAACGGTGGGCATCAGGATGTCTACCCAGGCATAGGCGAGTTTCGGAAAAACGCAGATCTCCCCCCATCGGTCTTCGAGCGGTGCCAAATAGTCGACGCCGTCTTCCTGTATGGCCGTGAACAAACGTTCAAGCCATTTTCGGCGCGTCTTCTCGTCGGCCGGCGCATCGATCAACAACGGGATTAATTTTTGCAAGGTTCCAGACACAGCGCCTCCAAGGGCGCCCGTCGAGGTGTCTATATCCTGAAGGGCCGGCCAAAGGCGTTCCATTAGAGCGACGGCGCCCTCGCCGGCCTCCACCGGGTCTCGTTTCGCTACCTTGTTGATTTCAGAGACGGCTTCCTTCAGTCGCTTGCTCGCGAGACCGGATCCCCGCCAACCGTAGGCGCCGGCTCTGAACCGCGCCTTGAATACCCATTTATGCTGTCCCTTGGCCATGGTTGCAGATGGTAATGAAGCCCGGCATCAGGTCAAGAACCCTACGGCGGTGGCCATGGCAACACCCTCTCGTCCGAACAACGAAAACCCTGCGAGCTGGGCTTGGCTGGCGTTGTCGACAAGTTGCCGATTGCTGCACGAATCAGTACCGAAACGTGTCCATCTGATTAACCGAGTTCCAGGAAATCAGGCCACCGACCATTCATCGACAAATGCCTAGGTCGGGTCAACTGAGCGGTTTTGCTGCAAATTCAAACGTATTTCAGAACATGATCAAACCCCGACACCGGCTGTTAGCCGCGTCCCTCTGGAATTCTCAATTCGCTTCAAGCAAGTTGACGCCATGGGATTCAACAGAGATGCACCCCGTCAGGATCACGAACGAGAACCGTTGTCGGGTCTTGTTGAGCGGGTGGCCTTTCACAGTGCGGATACCGGCTTCTGCGTTCTCAGGGTCAAAGTCCGCGGGCATCGTGAGTTGGTCTCAGTGATTGGGTCAGCCGCGTCGGTTCAGCCTGGCGAATTTGTTCAATGCAGTGGTCGATGGGACAACAACCGCGATCACGGTATGCAGTTCAAGACGACATTCCTAAAAGTGATGCCGCCGAATTCCATTGGCGGCATCGAGAAGTATCTCGGCAGCGGCATGATCAAGGGCATCGGGCCGCACTTTGCCAAGAAGTTGGTCAAGGCGTTTGGTGAGGATGTCTTCGATGTTATCGAGACTGAACCGGACCGCCTGATGAATCTCGATGGCCTTGGGCCAAAACGGGTTGCGCGAATTACCTCCGGATGGGCTGATCAGAAGGCGATCCGGGAGATCATGGTCTTCCTTCAATCTCACGGCGTTGGCACTTCCAGGGCA
>JABIRP010000369.1 GCA_018699735.1 Rhodospirillaceae bacterium
CAGGATCGAATCAATGCGGATTGCCTCGATGGCGGCCATGTCGTGGCCACCTGAAACCATCACCCCGCGTCGACGCAGTTGGCCAATGAAGAAGGAAATGCCGGCGATCGGTCGCGAAATCGCGGTGGCAACAACAACCGCGAGCATGACCGCCAACGTCAACCTGTAGTCCCCAGTCAACTCCAGCACCATCAGGATGGTCGAGATCGGTGCCCCTAAGACAACCGCGGCCGCAGCGCCCATCCCGACAATCGAATAGGCGCCAACGCCGGAATGCAGGTCACCAAGCGGGCTGGCCATCAATCGCCCGAACACGCCGCCGGCCATGGCACCGAGGAATAACGATGGGCTGAACACTCCGCCGCCAAAACCGAAGCCAAAACAGATCGAGGTCGCTACCAATTTGGCAAAAAGCAAACCAGCCAACATCGCTATTCCGTACTGCCCCTTGAGCGCGCTGTCGGTGGCTTCGTAGCCAACGCCCAGCACCTCCGGATAGGCGAGCGCGATCAACCCGACCAATGCGCCACCAATCGCCGGGCGTATCCACTTCGGCAACCCAGTTCGGTCAACCGCCGACTCAATAACCGGGGTCAAGCGCATAAAGGCGATTGCCGCTGCCGCGGCGACGATCCCCAGTGCCGCAAAGATCGGCATTTCAAAAAATGAGACAATCTGGACATCTGGCAACAGAAATGCCGGGTCGTCTCCGAAATACAGACGGGAGACGATGGTGCCGGCGACCGAAGCAAATACCGTCGGCACAAACACTTGCAATGCGTAATGCCCGATCACCACTTCGAGCGCAAAGAACACGCCGGCGATCGGCGCGTTGAACGACGCAGCGACCGCTGCCGCAACACCGCACCCAAGCAAAGTGCGTAACTGACTTCGCGTCAGCCCGAACCGAGCCGTTAGAGAGCTTGCGAGCGAAGCGCCAATATGAACCGCTGGCCCCTCACGCCCAACCGAGGCACCACAGCCAATTGATGCCGCACTGATTACAGCGGCCCCGATCCCCTCGGGCAAGGACATACGCCCGCCCTTTAGGGCACAGGCTTCGATTACATCTGCCACGCCCTGGGGGCGCCGACCCGGCATCACATGAAAGATGAAAAGCCCGATGAAAAATCCGCCGATGGCTGGCACAAGCACCACTTGCCATGCCGGCAGCGCCGCGTCAGGTCCGCTCCAGGCGTTGTGGAAAAGATAGCTTAACGCTTCGATGAGTTCGCGAAATCCAACCGCTGCTAGAGCGGCTGAGCCGCCGGCGACCAGCACCAGAACCGCAAACAACAGGCGCCGCGGTTCTAGTCCACGGTTCAAAATGGAACCTTCGACCGGTTCGGAAGATGCAGCCTCATTCAATGCAAACTATCCGTACAGCTGGGGTGGCCAGTCTGAACAGAATCATACACCCCAAATCGGCTCTCGTGGCAAGCCTAAGAAAACCCGATCAAACCACCGCTCTGCCTGTAGGGGGTGTGTCAGTCGCGTCGGCGTATCGCCATGACCCGTCCAGCCTGTTTCGGTCGCGGGAGGCTGGCGTGTTCGGCCCGCATCGTTTCGATAAGAGATCTCGAGTGGTCCGAAAAGGACGACGCGCGCCGGGATCCCAGATCAACATGCAGCCCGAGGAGCTCGTTGCTGGCGGCCAACAACCCATCCTGTTCATGGTGCATCAGATGTAGAAAATGTACCCGCTTATCATCCGCATCTAGGACTTGGCTCGAGAAGATCAGATTTTGGCCTTCGTGAACCTCGTTCTCGTAAGTCAGATGTGCCTCGACGATAAAAACCGAGGCGTTCTCGGAATCACGATAGTCACGACCGAGACCGAACTGATCGAGTAAAACATCCGTCGCTTTATCGAAGGCAACCGAGTAGTACCCGACGTTCATGTGGCCGTTGTAGTCAATCCATTCTGGCTGGACAGCGAGCCGACACTGCTGAAACATCTTTTCTCCCCTATTATCTCAGCACTACGACAAAAACAGGACGCGGCAAAGCCCAGGGGCGACATTCATGGGAACCTGCGGGCCGACATTTGAATAATGTGACGGTGTTCATGCTTCGAATTCTAAATTTTCTTGGCCGACATGCGTCTTTGTTTATGGCCGGTGGTGTGTTTGTCGGGCTTGCGTTTCCAGCACTCGCGACAGCCGCCAAGCCTTTGTTCGCACCGCTAATTCTCGCCATGCTGACAGTCTCGATGCTGCGCATCGAACCGGTGGCGATCGCGCGTCAGATCACTCGACCAGTTCGATTGGTTTTGGCCATAATCTGGATCTTACTATTAGCACCGTGCCTGACTTTCATCGCGGTACGGTCGATCGGGTTGGATGAAACGCTTTCAATGGCATTGGTGATGTGGAGTGCATCACCACCGCTGGTCTCCGCCCCCTCTATCGTGCTGATCATGGGCCTGGAAGGTGCAGCCGCTCTGGCCGTTATGGTCGGTGCCACTTTCGCGTTCCCGTTCACAGTCCCCTGGATCGCGCTCGGTTTGCTCGATATCGAGGTTGAGATCGGCGCGTTTGAGCTGATGTTCAGGCTGTTGGCAATGGTTGGCGGAGCGGCACTCTTGTCGCAAATCCTCAGACGCGTCTTCGGCAAGGCGCGGATCAATGCAGCCCACGCCCCCTTGGACGGTTTCATGGTAATTTTGATGGTGTTCTTCGCCATCGCGATAATGGACGGTTTAACTGCGGCGATGATCGAAAACCCGGTGCGGATCGGATGGTATGTCGTGGCTGCCTTCTCCATGGCCTTGGCCATGCAATGTGTGGCAGCCCCCATTTTCGGATATCGCGACAGGATGAGCGGCGCGGCCATCGCAGTCGCATCCGGCAATCGCAACATGGCCTTGATTCTCGCAGCATCAGCCTCCGCGTTCGCACCTGAGACTTTTATTTATCTGGCGGTTCTTCAATTTCCGATCTACTTGCTTCCCGCCGTGACCGGCCCGATATATAGGAAATGGGTTTTGCCGCTAACAAGTACCAAATCTCATCCCGAGGGGTGATTGCAATTTGGGCTACTTGGTATTCTTTTTGCTAATATCCACATAGGGGAGGGCCGCATGGTCGAAACCCCAGAGGATCTGAACGGGATATGAAAACGTGAAAGCCGCGATTGAGCGCGCCAGACGAAGAGGCCGACTTGGCATTCTGCAACGCAGAGTGACGATCCTGGCGTTGACGGGCGCGGCGATCGGAGCCAGCTACATCTACACAATCGAATTTCCCCTCGACCAGCAACTCATGGCCGCCGGTATGGCAGCGGTTATCGGATTCGCCGCTTTGGCTATCGATTGGGCCGTTTCGCGCAATGTCGAACGCAGTGGCGGCATGAAAGCGTTGCGCGCCGGCCAGGACATCAGTACCGGCCCTGGCGCTGTGGCCGGGCGGTTGTGGGCACAGGGCGAAGGATTTCGCATCTGCGGCCTGTTCAATGATGCACGCAAGAATTTTTCAGAAGCCCAAGGCCTTTTCAAGGAAGCCAGCGACGAAGCCGGTCGCGCCGAGACCCAAATCAGCCTTGGCTGGACCCAGGTCCAACAGGACGACAAGGACGGTGCCCGGAAATCCTTCGAGGAGGCGCTTGGGATCTTTACAGAAGCCAAGAACGAGCAAGGCATGGGCTCGGCAAATTTGGCACTTGGCGATCTGGCGCTCCTGCAGAAAAGCCACGACGTCGCCCGTCAGCACTTCGATGATGCGAGAGGCTTTTACAACACCGATTCGAATCGATTCGGTGAAGGTTTGGCCTCACTTGGCTATGCTGAGTCCTGTCATCACATGACGCTGAATGACGAAGCCTCGAGCGCCTATGATCAAGCCCGATTCTTCTTCAGCCAGACCGGCAACCGCCTCGGCGAAGCGCATGCGCTGTATTGTCGGGCGGAGATCGACCGGGCCGCGCGACGCACGGGCGAGGCTCAGAGCCGCATGGAGCGCGCATTGGGGCTGTACCGCAGGTGCGGTGACTTTCTCGGCGAGGGCCATGTCCGGCTCGCCATCTCGGATATCCTGCGCATGATGTCGCGCTCAGTAGATGCCCAAGCCTCCGTCCTGGAGGGGATCGAACGCTATCACGATGCCGGACGCAGCATCGGAAACAGCGAACTGATCTCTGGTCGCGGCGACCTCCGGCGCGGCCGAATCCGGTTTGACCTAGCCCGCCACAACGGAACAGCAGCACGCAACCTGGTGTCGGATACCAAAGATAAAACCGTCGAAGGTCGGGTCCTCATCGGGTTGGGCGATATGGAGCGATTGGGCGGCAACCTCGAGGACTCACGTCAGCATTACGATCGCGCCCTTCTGTTGGGAAAAAATGCAAATTCCCTGGTTATCCAGGCTGATGCGCTCAAAGGGAAGGGCCACATCGATACGGTCAAAGGCAAGCAGCGCAACGCCCATGAATATATGAAGCAAGCCTACGGACACTACCAAAACGCCGGCGGCGCCAGGGATGCGGCTCAGACCTTGATGGACATGGGACAAATTGACGTCCTGATGGAAAACCATGACCGTGCCCGGGTCAATTTCACCCAAGCCCGAACCATGTACAAAACCCTCAACGTGCTCGACAGAGAAGCGACCGCGCTCCGGGCCATTGGCGACCTCGAGGCCATCAAAGGCCGACTTCCCCAGGCGCAAGTGGCGTATGCCGAGGGTCGCGGATTGTTTCAGCAAGCCGGCGACCGCATTGGCGAGGCCGACGCGCTGTTTTTGATCGGTATCCTGTCCATCAACATCGACAATGCGACCGCAACCGCATTGCTGATTCGCGCTGGACGCCTCTATCGCGCCGTCGGCGCCGTCGAATGGCATCGTAAGGCCTTGGCCATGGCACGCCGGGTTCGATAGGCACTAAGTCAATGAATAAGCGGGATCTATCGCGATATTTTTGCAACACCACCGCGCTTGCAGTACGGGTTATCCGAGACTTCGACTAGAGCGGACGCTCTGGCTATGGTAGGTGCTAGATGTACGGATTTGGTGACGGACTTAACAGCCTCGAACAATGATGTGCGCGCCGAACACGGTGTGTATGCTCGGCAAAAATTGAGCTTGTAGTGGCGCCATGATTGTTGGGTTGACCGGTTGGATGATAGGCTTAGATATTGCCTTCCGATGTGGCGTAGAATAGTTGGGACTTGGCTTAGGTCGACGAAAACGAATGACTAAAACATTACGATCACGCATCCGGTCCCTGATGATCGCCGCTGTATGCTCGGCGACGTTGGTAAGCTGTGCCGCGCAAACCAATGATCCAGATCAGACCAGCGACCCCATCGAGCCGGTCAACAGAATGATCTTCGCCTTCAATGACACGGTTGATCTGGTGCTGGTGCAGCCGACAGCTTTTCTCTATCGCGAAGCCTTGCCGGATTTCGCGCAGGACATGGTCCATAATTTTGTAACCTGGTTGCGCTCGCCGATCGTTCTAGCGAACGATTTGTTGCAAGGTGACATAGATGCTGCCGGCGACACCTCAGCGCGGCTCGTCGTCAATGGTCTGACGCTTGGTCTCTTTGACCCAGCAACTGACATGGGCTTTCAGCACCGTAACGAGGATTTCGGACAAACCCTGGGCGTGCATGGAACCGGCGGTGGATTTTATATCGTTCTGCCTCTCCTCGGCCCATCCAATCTGCGCGACACGATCGGACTGATCGTTGATCGGTTTTTCGATCCGTTGACCTATATCGGTCATGTGGATTATCGCCCAATTTATAGTATCTCGGCCAAAGTCACCTCGGCGGTCGATTTCCGGGCGCGGAACTATGAACAGATCAACGAGATGAAGTTCACCTCGCTTGATTACTATGCGCGAGTGCGCACGATCTATAGCCAGCATCGAAACGCCGCGATCAAGAATGGTGAAATTCCGGTCGACAAGACCACACCAGACATGTCGCGGGAATTTGAACAGTTCGTGCCGACGAGCTACCCGGGCGATCAGACCGGCGACGTTCCGACAGCGCGCGAGCCGGTGAACTAAGGGAAAGGCACCCCATGCCGGCTGTACGTCACTGGCTTGCCTCTGTGGTTGTGGCCCTGGTCGTAGTTGCGGGAATTGGCTCCGCACCGATCGCCCAGGCTTTGACTGAGGAAGAACGCGCGGAAGCCTTCATTCGCGATTTGAGTGCCGAAGCCCTGAAAGTAGTCGCGGACGAAACTCTTGACACTGCCAGTCGGCGGAAACGCTTCGCCGAGCTCCTCGGGCAGCATTTTGACATGGCCTGGATCGGCCAATTCGTACTGGGGAAATATTGGCTAAGGGCCACCCCGGAGCAGCGCACCGATTACCTTTCGCTGTTCGAGGACAGCATCGTGCTGACCTACACCAGCCGGTTCGACGAATATGCGGGACAACAGGTCCGCGTGCTCGGAAGCAAGAACGTCCGCTCCAAATTTATCTTCGTAAAAAGCCAGATTTTCGATCCAGAAAACACCAAAGCCGCCGTCAATGTGATGTGGCGAGCCCTGCCGATAGCCGACAGCTTCAAAATCGTCGATGTCGTGATCGAGGGGGTGAGCATGAGCATCACCCAGCGCAACGAGTATTCCGCCGTCATACAACGCGGTGGCGGCAAGATTAAAGTGCTGATCGATGCCCTGCGCAAAAGCGTCGACCGCCTACGGGCGCGGCAGGGCTAATACCTCTCGCGCAGATATCCGCCTCAACTATGTCCGAACGATCGGTTTTATTTGACCTGATCTAGTCAAACTGTGCCGGCAATGGCGTATTGACGGTCTCGGTCGATTTTGGAGACCGAAGAGAGGGAGTTTTATGGCCATCAGATGGCGGATATTGGCACTCTTGTTTCTGGTGCGTACGACGATGGCGTTCCAATTTCAGGCAGTGGGCGCGCTGTCACCGGCGTTTCAGCAAACTTTTGCAGTGAGCGTTGCTGATATCGGCGTGTTGATCGGCCTCTATTTCGCACCTGGCATGTTTCTGGCCGCACCCGGCGGGGCGCTGGGTCGGCGGTATGGTGACAAACGGCTGGTACTGACCGGTCTGGCTCTGATGACTGTCGGTGGCACGATGATGGTGATCTCAGAGCTTTGGGTGGGGCAACTAGCCGGGAGGCTCATTGCCGGGGCGGGGGGCGTTTTACTGAACGTCCTAATGACCAAGATGGTGGCGGATTGGTTCACCGGGAAGGAAATCACCTTCTCTCTGGCGATCTACGTCAATTCTTATCCGGTTGGCATCGGAGCAGCCTTGATCTTGCTGCCCTTCGTGGCAGAGGTCGGCGGATTGGCCGCCGCGCTCACCGTCGTGGCAGTGCTGACGCTGGTGGGGTTCATCGGATTGGCCATGTTCTACCGACCACCGTCAGAGCTCAGCGATGCTCCGGTTGCCGCCCGAGCCCCGATGCGGGGCACCTTGATGGGAGCAGTGTTGGCTGCCGGGGCGATATGGGGCATTTACAACGCGGCCCTCGCTACCGTGTTTAGTTTCGGACCGGGGTTGTTCGTCGTGCGTGGATTGGGCATGACAGAGGCGGGCTCCGTAACCTCCATCATTCTCTGGTTGCTGGCGATCGTTGGGTCTTTCGGAGGATTCCTGGTCGACTGGACCGGCCGCCGGAGCCTGATCCTCGTCGTCGGCAACCTGGGCTTCGCGGTGTTCGTGTTCATCGGCTCATGGACCGACCAGGTGCTGCTGAACGTCATCGCCATGGGCTTGTTTTCAGGCGTGGCCGTCGGCGCGATGATGAGCCTGCCGGCGCTGGTTCTCTCACCCGGCAATCGGGCGGTGGGGATGGGGGTCTTTTTCACCGTGTTCTTTTTCTGCACGGCCGTCGGACCGATGATTGCCGGCTGGTTGGCGGACCTTACCGGAGATATCGCGTCGACATACCAGTTTGCGGCCGCACTTCTGGTCGCTTCGGTTCTGTTCTTGCCGGTCTATCACAAGTTGGCCGCACGCGTGCCGGCTGAGTAGCTTCTATGGGCGGTAATGGCACACACGGGCCTATGGACCGGCACAGATCCTCTTAAGCCGGTCCAGCCTCATTAGGTCCGAGCAATCGGTTTGTACTTGATGCGATGCGGCTGATCGGCTGCGGCGCCCAGGCGGCTTTTGCGGTCCTCTTCGTAAGCCTGGTAGTTACCCTCGAACCACTCGACGTGGCTATCGCCCTCAAACGCGAGGATGTGCGTAGCGATACGGTCGAGGAACCAGCGATCATGGGTGATGACCACGGCGCATCCGGGAAACTCCAACAAGGCTTCCTCCAAGGCGCGGAGCGTGTCGATGTCGAGATCATTTGTCGGCTCATCGAGCAGGATCAGGTTGGCGCCAGACTTCAGCATCTTGGCCAGATGCACGCGATTGCGCTCACCACCCGATAGCTGGCCGACCTTCTTCTGCTGGTCGGCACCGCGGAAGTTGAACTGCCCGACATAGGCCCGGCTCTGAATTTTCCGCCGGCCGAGGTCGATCTCATCAGCACCCTCGGAAATCTCTTCCCAGACCGTCTTGTCGGAAGCCAGGGTATCGCGGGACTGATCGACGTAGCCGAGCGCAACCGTATCGCCGACTTTAAACGATCCGTTATCGGCTTTTTCCTGGTCGGTGATCATACGAAACAGCGTCGTCTTTCCGGCGCCGTTCGGGCCGATCACACCGACGATGCCACCCGGCGGCAGTTTGAACGACAAATCGTCGATCAGCAGTTGGTCGCCAAAGCCCTTCGAGAGATGCTCCGCCTCGATCACCAGATCACCGAGACGCGGCCCCGGCGGGACCACGATCTGGGCTGTGTCGGGTGCCTTTTCCTTGCTCTGAGCGACCAGGTCCTCATAGGCCGAGATACGGGCCTTGCTCTTGGTCTGGCGCGCCCGGGCCGAGGCACGAACCCATTCGAGCTCGCTGGAGATCGTGCGCTGACGAGCGACCTCCTGGCGACCTTCCTGTTCCAAACGCTTCTGTTTTTGTACCAGCCAGCCGGTGTAGTTGCCTTCGTAGGGAATTCCCGCACCTCGGTCGATTTCCAGAATCCAGCCAGCAACTTCATCAAGGAAGTAGCGATCATGGGTTACGGTCACGACGGTGCCCGGAAAATCATGAAGAAAGCGCTGCAGCCATGCGACCGATTCGGCGTCCAGATGGTTGGTCGGCTCATCGAGCAGAAGCATATCCGGAGCTGACAACAACAGCTTGCAGAGAGCAACACGACGGCGTTCACCACCGGAGAGTTTGCTGACGTCGGCATCCCCCGGCGGCAGGCGCAGCGCGTCCATGGCGATCTCAACCTTGCGATCAAGGTCCCAGGCATCGGCGGCGTCGATCTTTTCCTGCAACACGCCTTGTTCGGCCAGGAGCGCGTTCATCTCGTCGTCATCCATCGGCTCGGCGAATTTTGCGCTCAACTCATTAAAGCTGTCGACCAGATCCTTGATCTCGCCAAGTCCCTGCAGGACGTTGTTCTGGACATCCACGCTCTCGTCCAGTTCCGGCTCTTGGGCCAGGTAACCGACCTTGATACCGTCGGCCGCCCAGGCCTCACCCAAGAACTCCTTGTCCAAGCCGGCCATGATCTTCAGCAAGGTCGATTTACCGGACCCATTGACGCCGAGGACACCGATCTTGGCGCCTGGGAAAAAGGATAGGTGGATGTTCTTCAACACCTCCCGGCCACCGGGAAAGGTCTTGGACAAACCCTGCATGACGTAGATGTATTGATATGAAGCCATGTGTACGACCGCCGCTTTCGAAAATTGGGTTGTTCGGAATTTGTTGCCGGCGTGTTTAGCCTGGATGCCTCAGAAGAACAACGTCGATCGACAGGGCCGACCAACAGGGCCGACCAACAGGGCCGACCAACAGGGCCGATCAATCAGGGCAGATCATCAGGGCCGATCAATCAGATAAGCTGGCGTTCACCGCCTCGTATAATCCGTCCAGGTGCCGAAGCGCTGATCGCAGCTCCCCACGATCGGTGCTGGTCATTCGTTTTACATCCACCAACGTCGAGGGATTCTGTTCGCTGGCAAGGTCGTAGATCTGCTGGCGAAGAATTGCGCCAAGCACCAATTCAAAGGCATTCCCGAGGGCGCGCCCGTCTCCGGTCGACAATCGTTCCGCCTCGACCGACGCAGCCAGACGATCAGGCGTCGCGGTCGCTGCCAAGCCCTGTTTCAATGCCAGCACCCGGGCAGCAGTTACGATCGGCAAGGATCCTCCCATCTTCAAATCAACCCGGCCGTTCTGGGTCCGAAAGCCGGACTTCAATCCGAGAAAGGACCAAGCGATGGGCGAACTGAGTTCGGACAAATGCGACGCGAACCCGCGCAGAAACTCGCGCGATCCCGATGCCGCAACCAACGCGTCACGGTGCAAGCGTTCGGCCAGCCCTTGGTCGCCATACACTGGCTGCATATCGTAGAAAATGTCGACCGAGAGAACGCTCTCGCCCTCCCCCTTTGAGATCCAGCCCGAAATTCGCTGACGCCAGTCGTCTAGGCTGCCGCGCCAATCTTCGCGGCTCGCCATTACACCTCCCTTGCAGAACGGAATGCCGGCTTCATCCAGGATCGCGCAAAGGTGTTCGCCAAACTCCGCAAACCACGGGTCGAGATCATCCGGGCCGTCCCAAACCAGAGCGTTGTCTTGATCAGGTGCAAGCAAGCTCTCGCCACGCCCACCGGAACCAAGCACCATAACCGCAAAGGGTGCAGGCGCCTCTGTTTCCATAAGATCTAGCGCCAATTCGGCCGCGCGCGATGTGATATCCCGGATCAGGCCGCTCAGGAGAGCCGCTGTCGCCATAGCGGTTGCACCTTCGGTCAGCAAAGTGTCGGCCAGACCGGGCGCCTCACGCCAACCCTTTGAAAGTGCGTCCGCCCCATCAGCCGTGGCGATGGCGTCACCGATCGCCAAAGCTCCCGCTGCGCGGTGACGCAGCAACGCCCTGGCGGAGACCATCCCAACCACAGTGCCTTCCCAACTCACGACCGGCAGGTGGCGTATGGAGAGCCGGTCCAGACGACCGATGGCTTGGTAAACGTAGGCATTGGCTTGAATCGTTTCGATTGGCGATGTCATCGCGGCCTCGACCGGGGCTAACAACGATGCCTTGCCGTTAGTGGCGAGCGCGCGCAATACGTCCCGTTCGGTGACGATGCCGATCGGACGACCATGACGCTCGACGACAACCGAGCTGATCGACTGTTCGGTCATTTCCGAGATTGCGCGCTCCAGCGGTTCGCCCAGATCAAGCGTGCAAACCGGGCTCGCCATGACCCGATCGATCCGTGTCAGGTACGGGAACGTATCGGGCTTCCCCAGAATGCGTTCGACAGCTTCGCTCATGCCCCTACTCCTGAATCACGCATCCCAAATTACGTATCCTAAATTACGTATCCTGGCCCCATACCGGGGGTTCGGCGATCTCACATGCGGCTCCGTAAGTCAGAACGCCACGCTCGGCCAAAGGCCGCAACATGGCGAGATAAACCTCGCCCGTCACCAAAGCGTCACCCAGAGCGGTGTGTCGGCCGAACACACCAACACCCAAGGCATCGGCCGCATCGTCAAGACCTCGGCGCGGGTCCTGGGTGAGCGCGGAATACATCTCCATGGTATCCAGCGCCGGCCGATCAATTGTCGGCAAACCGTGTCGCTCTGCTTCAGCCCGCAGCATGGCGAGGTCATAGCCAATTTGATGGCCAACTATGACGGACCCGTCGACAAATCCACTGATTTGGTCCCACACCTCCGGTAGATCCGGCGCGCCAGCGATAACCTCCTCGGTTATGCCGTGCACATTGATCGAACGCTCGGGAATTGGAATGCCCGGCTTGACCAGTAAATCAAGCGATGTGGCTGTGTAGATGTGGCCGGATTGGATGCGCACGATACCAATTGAGAGGATACGGTCTCGGCGCACATCCAGGCCCGTTGTTTCCAAGTCCAAACTGACGACCGGCAAGTCGATGAGTGAGCAATCCTCATCGAATGCCAG